>JAJPXW010000106.1 GCA_021205255.1 Burkholderiales bacterium | reverse complement strand
CTATAAATGAGAAACATAAGAAAAAAATCAACTAAAATCTGAAAAGAATTAAGTTGAAATTATTATGAGATTTTCCAAAAAAACACTGGACTGGGTCATTCCGTTAAGTATCCTGACGGTTGCGGCGTTTCTGATGGAAACGTCCTTCACCATGATCACTCCGTTTTTGCAACTTTACTTGGTGCAGGAACTTAATGTGCCTGCTAGCGAAGTAAATTCCTGGGCTGGCTGGATCTTTTCCATTTCTTTTTTCATCAGCGCTCTGATGGGTCCGGTATGGGGTTTATTAGGAGATAGAACAAGTCGCAAACTGATGGCAGTTAGGTCTTCCGTTGGTCTAGCCATTGCCTACGCTATATGCGGGATAGTGCAAACGCCGTTTCAGCTTTTCATGGCACGGTTTTTCCAAGGTTTTTGTGCTGGGCTTTTTCCAGCTATCTTGGCGTTGCTAGCTACTAATGTGCCACATCGGCACATAGGCTTTTCTATGGGTACTTTGCAAGGCGGTATGACTGTAGGAGCTATTGCCGGACCGTTCCTAGGGGGCCTCCTAGCTGAAATCTTTGGAATGCGACTTTCTTTCTTTGTCGGGGGAGTGGCCTTAATAGGAGTAACTATCCTTCTTTTCCTGGTAAAGGAGGGCAAGCATGAAGAACTTAAAAAGAAAACTGATTTTCTCAATATTGGTGTGTTGAAGGACAGCAGGATTTTCTTGCTAGTTATCTGTTCCTTTGTAGTCAGCATGTCAATAAACTGCTTGCAGCCAATATTGCCGCTATATCTAGCCCAATTGAGAGGCAGCATGGAAAACATCATGCTAGTCGCGGGATCTGTGTTTTCTATTTGTGGTATTTCGGTAATGTTTGCATCACCGGCTATAGGTTATGCCGCCCAGGAATATGGTTTTCTAAAAATATTGCTGATTTGCCTTTTTAGCACCACTGTATTGACGGTCTGCCAAGTTATACCTAATTCCGTTGCTGGGTTTACGGCTTGGAGGTTCTTTGGTGGTTTTGCCACTGCAGGCTTAATGCCAACCATTAACTCTCTTTTGACAAAATATTCCCGTCAGGAGGACTCAGGCACTATCTTTGGTTATAGCTTCCTTTTCTCACACTTTGGAATGGCATTCGGTCCAGCTCTTGCGGGCATGTTGGCCAACTACATTAGCTACGCCACAATCATCGCACTCTCGGGTCTAATACTTTTACCGCTAGGTTTTTATTTACTTCTCAATAAGAGACTATTAGCGAAGTAGAAAAGTGTTTTACCGTTTGTGGAAGATGCTTTTGACAGAAGAGACATGGAGAAGCGTTCTCTGATGAAAATTGGTTAACGAGATTTGATTTTGTTTTATAAAGTTGCTGGGCTGTTGTTTTTCAGCAATGCGAAGTATCACAATCAGTAGTATTCGGGCTGTTTAGTTTCCACTGGAGAAGGAAGAAAGAATGAAGTTTATCCCAATTGCTTTATTGGTCTTAGCAACTAGCTGTTTTGCCGGCGAAGTTGAAGACCTGGAAAAAGCTTGCTCTTCAGGAGACGGGGATAGCTGCGTGTGGGTTGGAGACTGGTATAGAAATCTACAAAATATAGAAAAATCAGATAATAAGGCTCTCGAGTACTACAAGAAAGGATGCGAATTGAATGTCGGTCTTGGCTGTGGCGAAGTTGGTTTGATGTATTACTCCGGCCTTGGCGTGGAAAAATCATATTCGCAGGCAAAAGACTTCTTTGAAAAAAGCTGCAAGCTGGAAAATGCCTCTGGGTGTACCGCGCTTGGTTACTTGTACCACCGGGGAGACGGAGTAGAGCAGTCGAATACGTCTGCTCTCGAGTACTTTACAAAAGGATGCGACTTAGAGTCCGGGATAGGGTGCGCAGCCTTAGGCTCTATGTATCTTGTTGGTAATCCAGATGCCAAAACATTTGAAAAGGCCAAGGAATCGTTCGAAAAGTCCTGTCAGTTGGATGAAGGAATTGGCTGTGCGGAGCTCGGTTTTATGTATGGAGCAGGCCTCGGAGTCGAACAATCTTTTAAGTTAGCTCAGGAGTATGACGAAAAAGCCTGCAAGTTGGATGAAGGAAACGGCTGCGCTAATTTGGCCGTGATGTACTACCAGGGCAACGGAGTGGAAAAATCCCTTGCCAAGTCTATTGAATATAGGGAAAGAGCCTGCATTCTTAACCATGGAGAGTCTTGTCGAATTTTAGCGATCATGTATTCGACAGGAGAAGGCGTAAAGAGCTCCTTTGCCAAATCATTGGAATATTTCGAGAAAGGCTGTCGGCTTCAAGATGGAAGAGCCTGCGCTGGCCTTGCGTCCATGTACTACGAAGGAGCTGGTGTGACGCAATCCTATTCAAAAGCTAGGCACTACTTTGAAGAGGCTTGCAATACTGGAGACGGTGACGGTTGCGTAAGTCTTGGCTCTCTTTACTTTAACGGCATAGGCGTGGAAAAGTCGGAAAGGCGCGCTAGAGAGCTTTTCGAAAGGGCCTGTGATGTCGGTTACCAATTAGGTTGCCAAAGACTTCGGGAAATGAACGCCTCCGAATAGATAACACAAAGCGCAGTAAAAACTGCGCTTACGAAAAAACGAAAATTAGAAGGATTTTTATTTAACTTCGCAGCCAGGCATGCCTTCTTTTCTTGGCTCTATAGTGCCAATTACCCGGGCTTCCTCGCCAGACCTTTCAAAAGCTTCCAAGGCCTTTTCAACATCTTCCTTAGGCACGATAACTACCATTCCAATACCCATGTTGAAGACTCTGTACATTTCATGAGTCTCTACATTGCCTTTTTCTTGTAGCCACTTAAAAATCGGCGGAGGAGTCCAGGAATCTTTCTTAATAATTGCGGCGACATTATCTGGCAGTACTCGTGGCACATTTTCAAGTAGACCGCCTCCTGTAATGTGGGCAAGACCTTTAATCGATATCTCCTCCATTACTTTTAACACTGGCTTGACGTAAATGCGAGTTGGATGCATTGCAGCTTCCGCTACTGTTTCGTTACCGACTTTGTCTTCCCAAGAGGAACCACTTACTTCTACTATTTTGCGGATAAGAGAATAGCCGTTGGAATGAGGGCCGCTAGAAAGTAGACCGATGACCACGTCGCCTGGCTTAATGGAAGAGCCATCGATGATTTTGGATTTTTCAACGATTCCGACAGCAAAACCTGCTAAGTCGTATTCTCCTACAGGATACATTCCTGGCATTTCAGCGGTTTCTCCACCGATAAGTGCGCAACCGGCAAGTTCGCATCCTTTAGCTATTCCACCGATGACTTTTTCCGCTACATCTACGTCTAAATGGCCGCAAGAGTAATAGTCGAGGAAAAAGATAGGCTTGGCACCTTGTACAAGGATGTCGTTGACACTCATAGCAACGAGATCCTGTCCAATGGTGTCGTGCTTATTCAGAAGGAATGCCAATTTAAGCTTGGTACCAACGCCATCCGTTCCGGAAACTAGTACTGGCTCCTTATAGCTCTTGGAAACTTCAAATAAAGCGCCGAAGCCACCAATAGATGCCAGAACTCCTGGAATCAAAGTTTTTTTGGCTAATGGCTTAATTCTTTCGACTAGTTCGTCACCAGCGTCAATAGAGACGCCTGAAGCCGCATAGGAGAGGGATGTCATGGTTGTTCCAGAAGTATTGATAAAAGTTAGGGGATTTTAACAGCTAAGGGAAGTGATTCTCTTTCCAAAATAGATTGGGTAGAGGCAAGGTAGCTAATTGAGCAATGAGCAAAAATAAAAGCTCTTCTAAGAGAGCTTTTATAGATGTCAATCTATAACAGACTACTGTTACGGAGTTTCGATCATCCTGTGTCTTAACTGGCTTATTGTCATTGCGCCATATGGGCCGTGACCGTCAGCGGTAAAGACTGCTGGAGTACCCTGAATACCAAGTTCTTCGGCAAGTTCAAATATTTTCTTCAGAATTTCCTGGCCTTCCTCTGTTGGGTCTCCGTCTGGAAGAACACCATCGTCCATCCAATCTACAAATGCCTGGGCCAGATCATCGCTTCCAAGAATGGCTTCCGCTTTAGCAACGGAGTCCTCGCCTAGGAAAGGCCATAAGAAGATATAGACAGTAGCATTATCTAACTGAGTAAGTGTTTGCTGATCGAATGCTTGGCAATATCCGCAATTCGGATCTTCGAAGACAGCTAGCTTTGCCTTTCCATTGCCTTTTACTAATTTAACTGCTAGATCTTTTGGCCAATGAGCCTCATTAAAAAGACGCATTTTCAAACCCCAATAATTTTATGAATTTCTGTCGCATGTTACTTTGAGTAGGTAATGTATGGAGTTTGTCAAAACCTTTATGGGGTTATTTGCATTACTCCAATGCCAAATTTGAGTATCCTTGAGTTTCCTGCTTTTTCAAATAATAGAAATGAAAACATAGACTCATGCAGATAAAATTCGGCATCCTAAAAGCTGGTTTATGAGCAAAGAAGAAAATTTACAGCTCCCTTTGGATTTTTTTCCCAAGAGCTTGCCTAATTTAAAAGACTTTATCGTAGGGGATAATGTTGAAGCGTTTGCGGAAATCTGCGCATTAGCAGATGGCCGAGGCTCTCAATTTGTCTATCTTTTCGGCCCCCACGGTACAGGCAAGTCGTTTTTAGCCGAAGCTTTAAATGCCGGACGTTCATCAGAAGCTGTTCCCGACTATCAGGAAGGTAGGAAGCTTTATGTCGTCGATGACGTGCATACGCTCAATGCGGAACAAAAGCAAAAATTATTTGACCTCTTTACCGAAGTTCGAGCTCATCCCGGCACCTCTCTGCTGACGACTGGACTTAAAAGTCCTCAAGCTTTGAAATCCGAAGGACTTCGCGAGGATATTTCCAGTAGGCTTTCATGGGGCTCCGTCTTTGAACTAGTACCTCTTCAGGAAAAGCAAAAGCGTCAGGCTTTCATCGATCATGCCAACGAAAGAGGCTTAATTGTCTCGGAAGAAACGATGAACTGGATCCTTACGTACCTTCCTCGCGATATGAGTACGCTTAGTCGGCTCTTTGACGGAGTTGAAAGGTATAGCCGCTCTAAAAAGCGCCCGCTGACGATACCGCTTATAAAGGAATGGCTGGAACAGGAAAAAATGAGGGATAGAAATGAATAACAAGAACACCATCGCATTTTTTGATCTTGACCACACTCTATTGCCAGTAGACAGTAGCGGATTGTGGGCGTTCTACCTAATTGAACATATAGCTAACCGGCAACAAGAATTTAAAGCGACGCAAACTAAATTTGACGAGGAGTACGAGGCTGGAACTCTTGAAATTATCAAGTATATGAATTTCGAAATGGAGCTACTTTCTTCCTTTCCGCTCAATAAGCTCCTCTCTTTCAGAGAAGACTACCTAAAGAAATTTATAGTGCCAAAGGTTATGCCAAAGGCAGTTCAGTTAGTTAAAGCTCATAAGAATAAAGGTGAAAGGACGGTTTTGGTTACAGCAACCTACAGATTTGTGGTAGAGCCTATTGCCAAACTATTTGGTCTTGACGACATAATATGTGCCGAGCCAGTTAGAAATTTAGACGGAGAATTTACTGGCAGATGGTATAGACATGCCTTTGAAGACGGCAAGACATGTGCAGTTAGGACATATGTAGAACGTTATGGCGGAGAACAGGCGTTAAAAGGTTCAAGCTTTTACACCGATTCCATTACGGATTTGCCACTTTTGCAGTTCATTGCGGACAATGGAGGTAACGCTGTAGCGGCAAATCCTGACGATGCCTTGGAGAAAGTGGCGTTAGAACGCGGGTGGAAAATAGTCCACTTATTCAAAACAGAAATCCCTGAGTATTCAGCGGTTTCGGAGAATTGAACAGTGTTAGGA
>JAJPXW010000370.1 GCA_021205255.1 Burkholderiales bacterium | reverse complement strand
CCTAAAATTTGATAACTGAATAAAATTTAATCTTAAGGAAGTGTCAGAGAATTTGGTTTGGTAATTGAAAATTATGGCTAGGCATCTTTTAACTTTAGTTATAGTCGGGGCTTTATCTATCTTGGTAACAGTAGAAGCTAAGCCTAGCAATGATGAAAGTGTAAAGACCGGCCAATTAAAGAAATCCTCGACTAAGTCTAAGACCACTACAGCAAAAAATTCTGTAGCCAAGCCAACTCAGAAGGATTCATCACAACAATCAAAAACAATAGAGCCTATTTCACAAACTAAGTCTTCTTTAGGCAATACCAGAAGCTCTCTGATTAACCAGCCTCTTCTAAACACCAGTGCAGGTGATAGATATGGCATTACTAATCTAGAGTCTTTCGGCTCCGACTCAATGCTCAATAAAAAATTATCTTCTTTGAGTTCTTTTGACAACAGAGCTTGGGATAGTAACGGAAAGAGTTTGGAGTATTCGATCGATCCTGATGACGTTGACGAAGATGTGTACGATTTCGACAATGAGTATCCAATTAGTTCAAAGCTTTCTTACAGCTTGCTTGAAAAGGATGAAAAACCAAGCTCCTTGCCAATCATAGGATGGTTAAAGAAGACATTTTCAAAAACTAATGCCCCTACTTCCTACGGTATTAAAACTAGTTCGACTCCAGCTAGTCTGACTGCTTCTAACTTTCGTTCCAAAGGAAGTCTCGAACAAAAGAATTCTCTTGCTAGCATAGCCATGCCATTTAATTCTTTTACTTCAAATAATACAAAGCCCCTAGCAAACATTAGTTTTGGGACAGGCTATGAGTTGAACTCAGTCGACTCTCAAATAGGCTTTCAAGCTGATGAACCGCTAGATCCTTCCTCGCCAACGAAAGGAGTATCAGCAGATATTCCATTAGCTGGAGGAAGTTTCAACATTGGAGTGAGCTATATAGTCGGTAGATTAAATGGTATCTATCGAGACAAATCCGACTTCACCGATCGCTATGCGGAATTTGTCGATGATAAATACGGATTATTCAGTCTCAACCTTTCTTATTCCCATCCAATCGGAAAGCAAACCACTTGGTATGGTTCTGCAGGCTACACAGCTGGCAATAAGCTCTACCACAATAGTGAAGGATTTTCAAATCTCTTTGGCGGTCCAAGTTCAAGCACTAACGGTTATGCAGTTCACATTGGAGTGAAGCATTCCTTTTAACCTGCCAAGGATCGCTTGGAAGCCAAACCTTGAGTTTCTTAGTGCAATACCTGCGAAGTCAAAGTAGAGACTTATTGACCTTCCCTTTCTGACTTAATGGCGTGAATGAAATCCAGAACAATTCTTTCATCTTTTGTGCGAGCAAAATCAGGTAACGAACGCCAGATTATTTCTCCATAGCGTTTATTAAGGATTCTAACGTCACAGATCATCAAAACGCCGGTGTCCGTACTGTCTCGTATCAACCGTCCTGCGCCTTGTTTTAAGTGAGTGATAGCTTCTGGCAAAGCATATTCCATAAAAGGGCTTCTGTTTTCCGCTCTTAGCCGTTCAGACTTACCTTTAAACACTGGGTCATCCGGTGGAGCAAAAGGGATCTTGTCAATGACAACAAGTGATAATGTCTCACCTTTTATATCGACTCCTTCCCAAAAGCTCATTGATCCAACAAGGATTGACTTTCCATCTTCTCGAAATCTTCTTATTAATTCCTGTTTAGGTAGTTCATTCTGGACTAACACACTGATAGACAATCCGGATTCATCAATTCTCATTCGAAGATCATCGGCAATCCTATCCATAGCTCTTAAAGTTGTACAGAGAATGAAAGTCTTACCTAGGAATTCCTTAATAAGCGGCCATGCCGCTTTTGCTACTTTTTCTGGAAAGGATGGGTCATTAGGTTCAACCATTTTGGAAGGTATGTAAAGCATTCCTTGGGAACTGAAACTAAACGGGCTATCCCAAGATTTTGCCTTGACATTTTGCAATCCCATCTCTTCTTGGAAATGGTTGAAGCGATGATCGACTGACAAAGTTGCAGAAGTCAAAATCCATGGTTTCCCTTGTTTTTCTCTAAAGTCTTTAAACCCTTTGGAGTTATTAAGAGGAGTCTCTGAAAAGACCAACCCTTTTGGAGAAAGAGCAAACCACTTGATAGTTTCAGCCGTTACTAAATTTGAGCTCTCTTCTTCTTTTTCTTTTCCTTTCTCACAGAGACCTTTCCAATAGTCGACTTTGTCGAGAATTTCATCTGCGCTTATCAAGCCCTGACTAACTTCCTCATCAGATTTCCTTAAAGACTCCAACTGGCTAACCAATCCTTTTATAGCCTCTTCGAGCTTGCCCAGAGGATCTGCAATCAGATGCACAGAAGCAAAATTGCGCAGCTCTCCCCGGAAATCGTCTGCAACTCCTAGATTTTTGAATTTTTGTCGTATATCGGAACAGCGGTTCTTTACTGACTCGGAAAGTTTTTTCCATCCTGTCTGAGAAGGCAATTTTCGTAGACCCAGAACCATTAATTCATCGGCCAGGCTTCTAACTTCTACAAGACTAAGAGTATCAGCAAAAAAATCTGTAGCTATAGAAGGAAGTTGATGAGCTTCGTCAAAAATCACCAAGTCAAAATCCGGGAGAAAATCTGCATACTCTTCGTCTTTTAAAGCCATGTCGGCTAGGAAAAGATGATGGTTAATAACCAGAATGTCGGCTTCCCTTGCTTTATCTCTAGCTTTGAAGACAAAGCATTGATCATGAGCAGGGCAATTCTGACCTAGACATGTCTCCTTCGTACTGGTTACCCATCTCCAAATGCCAGAGTTTTCGGGAACGTTACTGACGTCACTTCTATCCCCTGTTTTAGTTATCTTTGCAAATTTGTTAATCTCTTGGATATGAGTAACTTCTTGTCTGCTTCTTGCCACATTTTCTCCCATAGCTGTGGCTAGTCTATTAAGACAAATGTAATTAGCTCTCCCTTTAAGTAGCGCAACTTTTGCTCCAAGGCCTAGAGATTTAACAACGGCCGGAATGTCCTTGTAATAAAGTTGCTCCTGCAAAGTCATGGCAGCTGTTGATACGAGACCCTTTCCTCCAAACATCAAAGCCGGAACAAGATAAGCAAAGGTTTTACCTGTTCCTGTTCCAGCTTCTGCAATAAGGGAGCTTTTATTTTCAAAAGCGTTCGCAACGGCTTTAGCAAATTCAATTTGAGATGGCCTAGGCACATATCCAGTTGTAGCTTTAGCAAGCGCTGATCCTTGCGCAAACTGTCGCGCCACTTTTTCTTCAAAGGTTTTTCTCATGAAATAATTAGGGGAGATCGAGGCAGAAAGCGCTATTTTACGTGACTCAGGTCAGCGCTCTGTGTTAGAAAGAATTACAACCCAAAAAGGGTCTCTTCCTACTTTTCAAATTCAAAAAGTTAGTGTTCATCTTTAGTGGGAAAGAAAAAAGAATAGATCCAAACCTGTCTAATCCTAAGATAAAACATAACAGAAATATCTGAAACTTATTGAATATAAAGGAAAAGCCTTATAGGATGTGACTCACAATCCAATAAGGACAATCTTCTTTACTGCCCCACTGCTTGTTGTAAGGAAGAAACAACCACAAATTTTTTTGTTGCTTTGTTGCACTTTTACCACTTTATTGGGGGTTATCCCACACATATTTGTTGCAAAGCTGTCAGTTTTTACTAAACTGACTGCATGTCGAATAAATAAAGGCGGTTTGAGTAATTGAATCGCCAAACCAAGTGGAGATAAAAATGAAAAAATCACTAGTAGCTCTAGGGGTGTTAGGTGCATTCTGTGCATTTGCCTATGCTGAATCTTCAGTAACCCTCTATGGCTTGATTGAGGAAGGTGTTTTGGTTCAGAAGAACAGTAAAGCTGCTGCTTCAGTCCAATTAAAGTCTGGCTTTGACCAGGGTTCTCGTTGGGGTATTCGTGGTATTGAAGACCTTGGTGGCGGTAATGCTGTTGGATTTATCCTTGAACAGGGATTTGCTATCGATGACGGCACAGTAGCCAATGGTTCTTATGGAACTGGTAACTCTGGCTTTACTCGTGAGTCCATCCTTTATGCACAAGGTGATGATTGGGGTAGCTTCGCAATGGGCCGTACAGGTGCATTATCATTCGCTCAATCCCGCGCAATCCTGACAGGCTGGGTATTCGGAACTGGATTCGGAGCTGGTGCTTGGACAACATACGGAAATAACTTCGCCCGTATCAACAATACAGTTTCTTATCAGACACCTGATTTTGGTGGATTCAAACTCAGCTTGATGTATGGTAACGGAATTGGTACAGACACAGAACAGTGGTCTCATAACACTCACTACTATGGTATTGGTGCCATTTACGAAGCCAACAACATCAAATCCAGCTTGATTTATGAAAATGTTGACTGGAAAGGATTCAGACCAGGATTTAATACAGACGGTCAAACTGGTTTTCCAAAGAGAGACCAGAATGTAATTAACTTCGGTTTCGAATATGACTGCGGTTCTTGGACACCGATGTTTGCTTACCAGTGGGATCACACCAAAGACGGACAGCAAAGCAATATGTTCGGTCTGAGTGCAAAGGTTGATGCCGGCGGCGGTGACTTCATGATTGGTGTTCGCTACATTTGGGGCAAGAATACAAATTATTCCTACAGTGGTGCTAATGGATATGATTCCAACAAATTTAGGGCTTGGAACGTAGACCTAGGATACATCTATCCTCTTAGCAAGAGAACAGCTCTTAAAGCATTTGCAGCATATACTGGATCTTCAAAGCTTTGGAAGACATACGAATTCACAAGCAGCCAGGATACGATTTACAACGGCTTCCAGCTCTATGCAGGTATCAGACATAGCTTCTAATCTACGCCTGAAACCACTTCTAGATAACGTTTAACTTGAAAGCCCCAGGAATTTAAATTCTTGGGGCTTAATGTTAATTGGAAATAATAAACAGAAAATTTTGTAGGAAGCCAACGGAAAAAAGCTAAGAAGAGGAATCTTTTCAAGAATAGTTAAAGCCGAAGAAGATTAGCTATCGCCTTTATCTCCGCCGTCTCCTTTAATAGACCAAGGATCAATAGTTGTGGCCCAATCAATCACTTTGCCAGTTTTGTTATCAAAATCTACATATAAGGCCATGGGCATTCCTTGTTCCACATAGCGATACATATAGGAATAAGAATCGCTCAGGGCATTTGGTCGCTTTTCACAATATCGGCCAAACATCCTATCAATGTCTTGCTGGTCCATGACACCTTTCTTAATGTTGTCAATAAAGAATTTCTGTTTGAGAATTTGTTCCTTCTTAATCAAATTTCCATCTGGACCAAAAATAAAAGCATAGACTTGTGGACCCATTGGTTGTTGGGAATAAACAACCCGGATGGTTCCATCAGGCATCTTAGTTTCTGAATCTGGGAAACCAAGTTGATCCATGACTTGCTGATAAGATTCACCAACTTTGATAAAGTCAGGATGGTTGCAAGCGACAAGGGATAAAAGGAGAGCTCCACAAAGGAATAGTTTTGATATTTTCATTTGTCATTCCAAAAAGTAGCAATCATTTTAAGAAATCAAATTAAGGAAAGACAAATGAAAATAAGCCCTGGTTTGTAAGGAAATTGGAGAAAAAGTACTGTATGGAAATATTCCGTTTCATTCCGACCAAGAAGCCGAACAGAATGATAAAGCGCCAGAAGCCTCGATGCTCAAATCCAGCATCGCCACCGGTTGAAATCCAAAATTTCTTTCAGACAAAAAGAAAAATCCCTTGAAACCTTTTACAGTTCCAAGGGACCTTCAATATTTCAACCCGGAGACTACCTACTTTCGCGGGAAATACAACCCACTATCATCGGCGTGGAGG
>JAJPXW010000087.1 GCA_021205255.1 Burkholderiales bacterium | reverse complement strand
GACATTCCGCCAACTTCCCAAGCTAGTGAATATATGAGAAAAAAGTATCTTGTAAGAGGGTCTTCTAGCAGGAATACAGGTATAGCCTGGACATTGTTCTTATGTCTCTTTTCCCTAGTCTTCTTTCCAACTTGGTGCATACCACCAACTGCCTCTGCCCAGCAAGTAACAATCCCAATACAGAACCTCCCGCCGAATTACCGCACTGAAGAGATTCCTGTTATTAAAAATACTTATCCGCTTTACTCACTGTTACCTGAGAGAAAAGCAGACCAAGTAAAGTTAACTGGCCTATACCCTAGTAGAAGTTTCTGGTTCTATAGCCAAAGAAACGAAATGATTTCGAAGGCTCAGTTAACCCTTAAATACACGCCTTCTCCTTCGTTAATTCCAGTCCAGAGCCAACTGAATGTCTATCTGAATGGCCAAATGCAGATGTCGCTTCCGATTACGGAAGACCAATTAGGCAAGCCCATAACGCAAACTATAGATTTCAGCCCAAAGGTAATAGAAGATAGCAATAAGCTTGACTTGGAATTTGTTGGCCAGTATGCACAAATTTGTGGAAATGTCGCCAATCCAACTATCTGGCGAAACCTCGACGAATCAAGCTACGTCACTCTCAATATTCAAAAGCTCCGGTTAAATAACGAATTAGCTACTTTTCCAGCACCATTTGTCAGCATTAATGGGCCAGCTTCCACTAATTTGCCTTTCTGGTTTGCTTCCAACCCAAGCAATGACATTAAGAAAGCGGCAGGCATGGTCGCTTCTTGGATTGGGACTAAGACCGAGTGGAAAGGGGCAAATTTTCCTGTCTACATAGGGGAGTTTCCTTCCGATCAAGACTTTATTGCCTTTATTACACAAGACCGTAGACCAGACTTCTTAAATAATGAAGATCCGTTTACTGGCCCCACGATTTTGGTAAGGGACGCTCCAGACAGTCTTAGCTCCAAAGTATTCATTATCGCTGGCACAAACGATAGGGAAGTTGCCATAGCAGCCCAATGGCTCGCAGAAAGCTCCGCTAGCATGATTGGTAGCTGGGTCGATATCAAAGATTTCAAACCATTACCTAATAGAGCTGCATATGATGCGCCTAACTGGATTAAAACTGGTGGCAAAGTAGAACTTGCTTCCCTAACTAGATATAACGGCCAGTTACGTAGCACTGGAATTCGGCCTATTCCAATAACTTTGGAAATCCGGTTGCCACCAGACCTCTTCATGGTCAACCGTAGCGATGTTAAAGTCGATTTGAAGTATCGCTATACCAAGCCAGTGAGCGGTGAACCGGCTCAGATGCGTTTCCTACTGAATGATCAGCTAGTCGATTCCTTTACGCTTGATCCAGAACAAACTGGAAGTTCTTTTACTTCCCAGTTCTCTTTACTTAATGGTCTAGCCGGTCTTTGGGACAATACTGCTATTCCAGGAGATCTTCTTGCCCCATACAACATCATGCAATTTGATTTCCAATACGGATTGGCTGTAGCAGGAGGAACAACCGAAGATTGCAAGTCAGTAGTACCAATAAGTAACAGGGTGGAAATTGATCCGAATTCAACTATTGACTTTTCTGGTCTTTATCACTTCGCAAAGCTACCGAACCTTAACCTCTTTACGGTTAGTGGATTCCCATTTACTAAGTATGCGGACTTGCAAGAAACTGCGGTACTTATTCCACTAAATGCACCATCGTCTGTCATTACGACATTCCTTAACACGATGGCTAGACTTAGTTCGCAAACAGGTGCGCCAGCTACTAAGTTAACAGTTCTAGACCACGTCGATAAAAGTATTCTTAGCGATAAGGATATCTTAGTTTTTGCAGAAACGAGTTCTCAGATCGAAGGTCTGCAAAAGATGGATCCAAATCTGACTCTGGAACAAATACAAAACAAAATTCAGGAAGAATTCGCTAGCAACGTCTATCAGGCTCCTGGTTCATACCAGATTGATGAAAATGCCGGAGTAGCGGCTATTGTCCAATTCGAATCCCCGTATAGTTCCAACCGTTCTGTAATCGCGCTATTTGGTGACGGACAAGATGGAAGCCAGATCCTTAATAGTCGAATGATGTATCCATTGGATCTGAAACTTGTTGGTGGCAGTGTTGCTATTCTGAAGCCAAATCTTGAACCAGCTAGCTATGAAGTCGGTCCCGCCTACTACACAGGGTCTCTGCCTTGGCATCAAAGAGTCTGGTACGCAATGCTCGATCAGCCATTGCTACTTGTTCTCTTCACTCTGGTATGTGCACTGCTTATCGCTGGTGGTATTTATTACCTGATGCATTCTTTGATTAGAGCTCGTGGAAGACGCCATAAGTAGGAGATAGGTGACAGAAATGAAATTAAAGTTACTTTTAGTGGCTGCACTTGCCTTCTGCTTAAATACAGCTTTTGCAGCATGGCCTCTTTGGGATGAATTCAAAGCTTGTAACTTAACCGAAGAAGGTCGAGTAGTCGATTACAGCGATGCAAAGCTTATTACTACTTCAGAAGGGCAGTCGTATGGAATGTTCTTCTCTTTAGTAGCTAACGATCGAGAAAGTTTTGACAAGATCCTCGACTGGACAGAAAAGAATCTAGGAGAGGATCAGCCTGCGTGGCTGTGGGGCATTCCCGATGGTAAGGATGGCCATCCTGGAAAAGTGCTTGATACTAATAACGCTACTGACTCGGATATGTGGATTGCCTATTGCCTACTAGAAGCTTCACGCTTATGGAATGCGCCACAGTATGCCGAAAAAGCAAAAAACTACATTGCCAAGCTCAAAGAGCTTGTGCGTGAAATTCCGACCATCGGGAAAGTTCTTCTTCCAGGCAGAGTGGGTTTCGAAGAGAAAGGAGTCATAACACTCAATCCTAGTTACTATCCTCTATTCATTCTCCGACGCTTTGCGGAGGAAGATCCGTCATGGTTGCCGATTTTGCAGGGACTAGTTACGGCTATGGTTCGTAGCTCTCCTACGGGAATCGCACCTGACTGGGCAAAATTCGATCCAGAAGGAAAACTTGTTGACCAGGATAAGATGCAAGGAAGCTGGAATGCTATCCGCACCTATCTATGGGCCGGCATTATGTCGCCAAGAGATCCAATTTACGGCAGAATTAAAAATCAGTTCACGCCAATGATCGCTCTCCTAAAAATAGTCAATATTCCTCCTGAACAGATCAACATCGGAACTCTTACTGCAAATGACTTCGATGTCAATGCGTTTGGCGCATGCTTCTTGCCTTATGTTTCCAGGGACAAAAGTGGTGGCCTTATCCGAACAATCCTTACAAGGACTAAAATGCAGAAGGAAAATTACTATAGAAACTGTTTGACGATGTTCGGACTAGGCTTTGACTATAAGCAATATGCATTTGATGAGCGTGGACGCTTTTTCAGGCCTAAAGACAATTTAGAAGTGTCCAGCATGACAACAGAAAAGAAGAACTAGTTAGGTAGTGGACTAATTCTCAAGATGGCTCGACCGATAAAAGTAAGGCCTAGGTTAAAGTGGACTGGCCTAGGATTATGGAATGTATTTTTTATTGGTGAGTTCCTGCTTGCCGCTGAAGGCTATCTACATCTTGATCTTGCTTACAACTGCATACTAGCCGCTTTTGTTTTAATTCCAATTAGGAATAAGCCATTGTCTTGGCTCCGCACTCTTATTTGTATGTGCGGAGCCTTTGCCATGGTCTATTCGGAAAGCTGGTGGCCAAGCATAGAGAGTATTCAAGCGAATGCTCATAATCTAGCCGTTTTTGAAACTGGCTATTTAATTGAATCGGTCTTAGGTTTCGTTAATTGGGAAATGGTGGGCATCGGAGCGGTACTTGTCATTGTCTATCTAGCTCTGAAAGACTATGTGCGCATCTCCACGATTACGTTGCTATGGCTTTTTGCCTTGGTCTGCGCTCCTGTCTGGAAACCGCTTGTCGATGCTCACATCGCCAATGCTCAAATGGCACAGTGCCCGCCAACAACTGCCACTACGGAACAAAACACTGAAGAAAACAAAGTTTCAAAAAACGGACTCCTTGCTCAGACTGAAGAGCCAACTAACATGAATCTTGATCGTTGGCTCCGTGCTTTCTATGACAAGGAACGTGAAAGAAAAGTTCAATTTCCAGATAAGCTCGGCAAAGACGATACACCGTTCGATATTCTTCTAGTCAATATTTGCTCTCTTTCAAATGCTGACCTTAAGGCAGTCGACTTAGCAGAACACGCAGTATTTAACCAGTTCAACATCATCTTTACGAACTTTAATTCAGCTACATCCTATTCTGGTCCAGCAGCTTTAAGGCTTTTAACTTCTCTTTGTGGACAGCCTTCTCATTCGGAACTTTACGAAGGTCGCAATCCCGAGTGCGAGATCTTAAATAGGCTTGATGATTTAGGTTATACGCAACGCACCTTTATGGATCATAGCGGTACCTATGACAGCTTTATCCAGAGCTTGCGCAACATAGCAGGATTCAAACCGGAGCTACAACAGCCGATGCCTTATCCAAAACGCTATGAATCTTTTGATGAAGAGCCAATTGGAGACGCGAAAGCGGTCTTCGCTGATTGGGTTAAACAAGTTAAAGAGAATAAGGATGTTCGGAATGCGACATTCTTTAATCTCATTGCACTTCATGACGGAAATCGGAGAACAGGACAGAAGAAGTTAGCTCCATTTAAACCACGGGCTCACGAAATGCTTGACGATATCCAAGGTTTCATTAAAGAGATTGAAGAGTCAGGTCGCAAAGTAATGCTTGTCATCGTTCCTGAGCATGGAGCCGCCGAAGAAGGCGACAAGGTTCAAGTCGCTAAGCTCAGAGACATTCCTAGCATAAGCATTACAAACGTTCCAGTGATGGTTAAATTCATTGGAATTAAAGACCAACAGCAAATCAAGATAAATGAGCCAGTAAGTTACTTGGCTTTGGCGGATCTAATTGGCAGAACTTTGGAAACTAATTTCTTCTCCACGGAAGACGGTGCTATTCCATTAACAGAACTGACTGCTAATTTGCCCCAGACGGAAGCCGTATCGGAGAACGGAAACGCAAAGGTCGTTTCTTATCAAGGAAAGGATTACGTAAAACTGGAAAAAGGCGACTGGCGCGAATATGCTAAGTAATGGAAGTTGAAGGTATTGAGTCGGGTGCTTCGAGTATTTGTCTTGCCTTTTCTACCTAGCTTTGCTTCTTCAATGATTCTTGATGAGAAAAAGATGCTGATCAGCTCCTTTATTTATCCACTTAATCTACTTAATAGTGGACATCGATAAGTTGGCCTGTTTAAGCGAAATCCCTATTAAAATTAGCACCATAGAATGACAACAAGCCTTCAGAAACTTCAAGAGGCGACAAAAGTTAAGGAGCAACTTAGTCGGTGCAAAAACTAATAATCACAGGAGGAAAACCGCTTCGAGGAGATGTGTCCGTCTCTGGAGCTAAAAATGCGGCTCTGCCATTATTAGCGTCTTCCTTGCTTACCACTGAACCAGTCACTTTTACAAACGTACCCCGTCTAGCTGATGTCAATACAATGCTTAAGCTCCTTGAACAGCTAGGGTGCGAAGTAAAACAAAACGGTCACGAAGTCACAGTCAATGCAGCTGAAGTAAAAAACGACCAAGCCGACTATGACTTAGTGAGAACAATGCGGGCCTCTATTCTTGTGTTGTGCCCCTTAGTCGCCCGACTTGGTAAAGCTAGAGTTTCTTTACCTGGAGGATGTTCAATTGGCGCTCGTCCCGTAGATCAACATATCAAAGGTCTGAAGTCCCTAGGAGCCGAGATAGCTTTAGAGCATGGATATATTTCCGCACCCGCAAACCGTCTTAAAGGTTGCCGCATAGTAACTGATTTGGTTACAGTAACTGG
>JAJPXW010000257.1 GCA_021205255.1 Burkholderiales bacterium | reverse complement strand
TATTAATAGAGTTAATAGAGCAGGGCGTTGCCCCTAGTCCTGAAAAGAAGGAATAAATAAAGATGCCAAAGCGCACAGACATAAAGTCGATCATGATTATTGGAGCCGGCCCTATTGTTATTGGCCAGGCTTGCGAATTCGACTATTCAGGTGCCCAGGCCTGTAAAGCCCTTAGGGAAGAAGGCTATAAAGTCATCCTAGTCAACAGCAATCCAGCCACCATCATGACTGACCCTCAGATGGCCGATGTAACTTATATCGAACCACTAACTCCGGCAGTCATTGAAAGAATTATTGAGAAGGAGCGTCCTGACGCAATTTTGCCGACTATGGGTGGACAGACAGCATTGAATTGCGCTATGGCTCTTTCAAAGCATGGAGTTCTGGAGAAATATGGGATAGAACTGATTGGCGCATCTCCACAAGCCATCGATAAAGCAGAAGACAGGCTGAAATTCAAAGAGGCAATGGAGAAGCTAGGCCTTGAAAGCGCTCGTTCAGGAATTGCCTACAGCCTTGAAGAAGCTCTTAAGGTTCAGCAGAAGATTGGCTTTCCTGCAATTATTCGTCCTAGCTTTACTTTAGGTGGTTCCGGTGGCGGTATTGCCTACAACATGGAAGAGTTTGTCCAAATCTGCCAAAGAGGTTTGGAACTTTCACCAACTCATGAGCTTTTAATTGAGGAATCCCTGCTCGGCTGGAAAGAGTTCGAAATGGAAGTTGTCCGTGATTCCAAGGACAACTGCATTATTGTGTGTTCCATCGAGAACCTAGACCCTATGGGTATCCATACCGGGGACTCCATTACAGTCGCACCAGCGCAGACGCTGACTGATAAGGAATATCAGATCATGCGTGACGCTTCCATTAACATTTTGCGAGAAATTGGAGTAGATACCGGTGGATCAAATGTGCAGTTTGCTATTAATCCAAAGGACGGCAGGCTAGTAGTTATTGAGATGAATCCTCGTGTATCTCGCTCTTCAGCGCTTGCTTCGAAGGCGACTGGATTCCCAATTGCTAAGGTAGCAGCCAAGTTAGCAGTCGGATATACGCTCGATGAGCTTAAAAATGAAATTACCGGCGGTAAAACCCCGGCTTCCTTTGAGCCTTCCATCGACTATGTAGTAGTTAAAGCTCCTCGCTTTGCCTTTGAAAAATTCCCGAAAGCCGATAAACGTCTTACTACCCAAATGAAGTCGGTAGGCGAAGTAATGGCAATCGGTAGATCTTTCCAAGAAGCTTTCCAAAAGGCTCTCCGTGGATTGGAAACTGGGAAAACAGGTCTTGATGAGACTAATGCGGACAAACAGACTGTTAATCACGAAATTAGCGAACCTGGACCAGAAAGAATTTGGTATCTAGGAGATGCATTCCGTCTTGGCTATTCGCTTAATGAGCTTTACCAAATTACGAAGATCGATCCGTGGTTTTTACGCCAGATTAAGGATTTGGTCGATACCGAAGAGCGGGTAAAACAAACGACTCTCGCCGAAATCGATAAAGATGAAATGCGTTATCTGAAGCGCAAGGGCTTTTCCGATAGACGTTTGGCAAAACTCCTTAAAACTGATGAAACAGCCGTTCGGGAGCATCGTCATAAATTAGGCGTAAGACCAGTCTATAAACGAGTTGATACTTGCGCAGGTGAGTTTCCAACCGATACGGCTTATTTATATTCCACCTACGACGAAGAAAACGAAGCTAACCCGACCAACAATAAGAAGATTATGGTCCTGGGTGGTGGTCCTAACAGAATTGGCCAAGGTATTGAGTTCGACTATTGCTGCGTGCACGCTGCAATGGCCATGCGTGAAGACGGTTATGAGACCATCATGGTCAATTGCAATCCAGAAACGGTTTCGACAGACTATGACACCAGTGACCGCTTGTATTTCGAACCTGTCACGCTAGAAGATGTACTTGAAATCATTGAAGTAGAAAAGCCTACTGGAGTCATTGTCCAATACGGCGGTCAAACACCATTGAAACTTGCCCGTGCTCTAGAAGCCAATGGAGTTCCAATTATCGGCACTACGCCAGACTCCATTGATATCGCAGAAGACCGCGAAAGATTCCAGCATTTGTTGAAGAAACTTGGATTGCGCCAGCCGCCTAATAGAACAGCACGCACGGAAGAAGAAGCAATTCGCATGGCCGAGGAAATCGGCTACCCATTAGTTGTGCGTCCTAGCTATGTGCTTGGAGGCCGAGCTATGGATATCGTGCATGAAAGAAGCTCATTAGAGCGATACATGCGTGAGGCTATCAAAGTTACTTTTGATTCTCCGGTTCTCTTGGACCGCTTCCTAGACGATGCTGTGGAAATGGATATCGATGCAGTCTCCGATGGAAAGGAAGTACGCATTGGCGGTGTCATGCAGCATATTGAACAGGCTGGCGTGCATTCCGGTGATTCGGCGTGCTCTATTCCACCTTATTCGCTCGATCCAAAGATTGTCGAAGAAGTTAAAAGACAGACTAGAGTCATGGCTAAGGCGTTAGGAGTCGTTGGATTGATGAACGTCCAGTTCGCCATTCAAAAGGCCTTTACTGACCACCCTGAGATTTATGTACTGGAAGTTAATCCTCGAGCTTCGAGGACCGTGCCGTTCGTGTCTAAATCAACTGGTCAGCAGCTAGCAAAGATTGCGGCTCGTTGCATGGTTGGTCAATCCTTGAAGGAGCAAGGGCAGCCTGTAGAAGTTGAACTTGACCATTTCAACGTCAAGGAAGCTGTTTTCCCATTTGCTAAGTTCTTAGGTGTCGATCCAGTCCTTGGACCGGAGATGCGTTCGACAGGTGAAGTGATGGGAGTGGGCACTTCCTTTGGCCAAGCATTATTTAAGAGCCAGTTAGGGGCAGATTCTGCTATTCCAACTTCAGGAACAGTCTTTATTTCAGTTAAAGACTCCGATAAGCCTCGTCTACCGGAAGTTGCCAAGTCTTTAAGTCAAAAAGGCTATCGGCTTATTGGTACGAGAGGGACGGCCAAAGCGATTCAAGAAGCTGGCTATAAATGTGAAGTTGTAAAGAAAGTTTCTGAAGGACGCCCCAATATTGTTGACGAACTGAAGAATGGCAATGTTCAGATGGTTATTGCAGTGGCCGCTGAAAATCGTAGTGAAATTGAGGATGCTTCGGCTATTCGCATAACAAGCCTAGCTAACCATGTCACTTTCTACACTTCAATGGCATCAGCTCTGGCAGTTGCTGGAGGCATAGATCATTTGCACGACCAAGATGTCTACGCCTTGCAAGACTTGCACGCTCAAATTCGCGCGGCTAACCATGAAGTGACCTGATAGAGCACCCTAGGTCAAAAGAGCATAAAAAGAGACCAAAGGATAGATTCCTTTGGTCTCTTTTGCTAAGTGGTCAAGAAAGGGTTTGACCTTATAGGTTCTCCTCCGGCCTAGCGCGACCAGGCAATTGAAGCGTGCTAGCTACTTTTTCTTCTCAAGTTTCTACTTAAAGAAAGAGTCAATTTTGTTGAAAGGAATCTTATCTTTCTGGGTATATGGAAGATCAACGTGGTTCGCGTCTTTAACAATGAAAAGTTCCTTTGGCTCAGTGGCTAATTTAAAGGTGTCTTCACTGAAGTACTTTGAGTAAGCATTTTTCCCAGCAATGAAAAGGACTGGACGCGGTGAGATTTCCTGAATCATATGGAAGGGATAGTAGTTCATCAAAGCCTAGTCGCTTGTCCATCTCGTGCCTTTGTAATTTGGGTGGAAGCCACGTTCTGGCTTGCGGTAGAAATTAAAGAACTCAGCTTGGACTGAACTCGGTTTTTATAAAGAAGAGAGAGCTCCTTAGTTTCAGCAAAATTGCGTATCAGACTAAAGTTGGTTACTTTTAGGACTTTTACTAAGATCGTTTTAGAAATAAAAAGCCTGTTTTGTAAGAGCGTAGTTCAAGGTGAACATATCTAAAGGAACTAAAAGGATAATTGCCAGAGAAAGGCAGAATTGAAAAATGTAAATGTAGTACCCACTTCATGCGACTAGCTAGTAAGCGGTAATCCGTAAAAATGGGAAGGGATATAATTCTGATTGGCTTGTTCTTTAAGGGAACAGGAGGGGCGTTGCGCTCTTTATTTTATGCAAGAGCATGACGTCGCAGTTTCTAGATTGACGGAAAAGAAAGAATGCCTATACCCATAACAGCTCGTGGAGCCATGCTAATCAAAGCCGAGCTGACCAGATTGAAAACTCAGGACCGTCCCGCTGTGGTTAAGGCCATTGCTGAGGCTCGTGAAAAAGGTGATCTGTCTGAAAACGCTGAATACGATGCGGCAAAAGAATCCCAGGCATTCATCGAAGGCCGAATTGCCGAACTAGAAAGTAAAAGCGCACAGTTCCAGGTTATAGATCCGACAGCTTTTGCCGGTATGGAAAAAATCGTCTTTAGCGCGACAGTCACTATTGAGGATGTAGAGACAGGTGTACCTCAAAGATTCCAAATCGTGGGCAATGACGAGAGCGATACTAAAAACAACAGGATTTCTGTTTCTAGTCCAATTGCTCGCGCCCTGATCGGAAAATCAGTGGGAGACACAGTAGAAGTTCACGCTCCAGGGGGCATGAGCGAATACGAGATCATGGCAGTCGAGTACATTTAATCGTTAGAGTCGGATTTCATCATTAATTAGTGGGCTTTCTGTCCTGTTATATAGGCGGAAAGCCATTTTGTCTCTAGCTCCAGCTTCTGTGCCAAGTGCTAGGTTTCATTAATTCTCTAAGTACAAGCATCTGTTTAGCCCATGTAGATTTTATTGTGGCGCTCTTTGTTTCTTTTGATATCAGTGCTTAAAGGAACCGCTTCACAAGGGGACTGGAAGATACTGATAAGAACGACTTCTTAAGAAAGTATGCAACAGAAGCTAAGGCAGTCATCGGAGATGTCTCTATCACAGTTAAAAGCATTGCTGAAATTTCAAAGAAAAGTGGATTTAACCGGTTTGTATTTCAATCGCTTATTAAAAATCTGCAAGACACCAAGCGAAGAAACCGTAAGTAAGATAATCTTATAGAGTAGCTCTGCAGTGGCTATTTGATTTAGAGCCCTCAGCTAAATAAGAAGTGCATGTGGATTAAGACATGGTACAGAAAGCACAAAACAAATTACGTTTTAAAAGGCAGCGAACTTTAGCCGATTGGTTGCGCACCATGGGACCAGAAACCGACGACTTCGAAGTTCAATTGAGGGTCTTCCAACTAACTGTAGGTGCTTCGGATAAGACGTACGAGTTTTCTCCTACTTATGAAGGTCCTCATTCTTTTCAATTGGAAAACGAGTTGCCACTGGTTAGAGCATATCTGGAAGGATTAACAGAATCGCAAGTGTTTATTGAAAGTTTTAGAAAACATCGTACCAATACATGGAGCGAGGCTTCTCAGATTTTTAAGGAGATCATAGACAAGTGGCCTTTCTACGGAATTAATTCTGTTCGGCTAGAAGCTAAGACGCCAAAAGTAGAACAAGAAAAGGAGGCTATAGAAAAAAAGCGAAACGGGTCTCCAACCATATTTACTATTGGCTACGAAGGCCGCTCCTTAGAAGAGTTTCTAAACCTGTTGATTCGCAAAGGTGTAGTTGCTATCGCAGACGTACGAGCAGTAGCCTATAGCTATAAATTCGGCTTCAGCAAAGCCATTCTCAAAAGCAGTGCGGAAGCGGTAGAACTGAAATACGGCCATTTTCCAGAACTTGGAATTGATTCCCAACTAAGAGCGAAACATCAGGACCCCAAGGAGCGAATTCGCATGTTCGATAAGTTTCGAAACTCCCTTGCAAATAAGATTTCTTTTCTAGAGAATCTTGCTATTTTTGCTTCTTCCCATAGAAGAGTAGCTCTACTTTGCTTTGAACGAGAAGCCTCCAACTGTCATAGACAACACTTGCGCAATTGGCTAAGTCAAACCCTTAACTTTTCTACCAGTGATCTATAGCCCTACTTGTTGAC
>JAJPXW010000017.1 GCA_021205255.1 Burkholderiales bacterium | reverse complement strand
CAATAAGAGAAAATAATTTCGTATTAATACATCTTTCCTAATTTTTAAGAAAAAGCTTATCCTTAGATTAATTAAGGTATTTTTATAAACTGTCACCGAGCATTTTTTCTATGTAATCCATTAGGATCAATAAAAACACTACTTCGGCAATCCTCAAGAAATCAAGCACTTAGAAATAGTTTTTCGATATGCTGTTTGTGAACAACGCATTTAGGAAAGTGTCTGATAAAAAAGCTATTTGACAGGTGCCTCTATTGAATGTACAGAAGAAACCGAATCTATTAGCTAGTAGAACTGAAAAGGTGAAAGACGGCCTAACTGAAAGCCGCAGATAAGGAGGGTGTCAGAATTTCTTTGAGTGATTTAACCTGTTTGTATAGAGTAAGAGGTCGGCTTTGGATAACTGTGGCTCTTTAGTCTCCAGTTCGAGCAAAAGGATCTTTTTGTAGACTTGCGGGGCTATGCCGAAGAGGTGCCAATTGAGACTTTCATTTGTTCAAGGCAATAAAAAACCGCATATCTACAAGCGGTTTCACAACGATTTATGGTGCCGATGGCGAGATTTGAACTCGCACGAGTCTCCCCGCCACCCCCTCAAGATGGTGTGTCTACCAATTCCACCACATCGGCCCGTTAAATCGAGGGAGGCAATATAGCACAGAAAAGACTTGAGTAGAACAAGAAATTGAAAATTTTTAAGCCTAAGAATCTCTTTTCTATATCCCTTCTTAAAAGAACTCTTTGAAATTAAATCAAAAATTGGACTCTTTCACTCCAAAAAAATAAGGCACTAGGAAGATATCTCCCTCTCCCTTCAAATGATAGGAAAGAACTCGTATTAAGCGAGTCCGAGGTTCCAAAAATTTAGAATCTACCCTCGACTGCAATCATGAAGCTATTTCTATGAATAAAGCCCCACTCTGCTGTAACAGCAAAGTGTTTACCAACGTCCCAACGAAAACCAGCAAGCATATTCCAAGGATTCTTCAGTCGTTGTTCCACGTGGAAGCTCTCATCTCCTGGATTTAGCAAATTATCGAGGGTTTGAAGGTTACCAGTAAACTTTAGGTTAGATAGATTCCCACCAAAACTTTGCTTTACGTCCTGGTACATTGCGCCCAACCAAACACTAAGCGTACTTTCAGGCCAGTAGATCTTCTGCCATCCAGGCAAATGGAACTGGTAACCGACCCGGGGTTCAAACACGAATGCGTCAATATTTCCATGGACAACATTCAATCTAGTCCAGCTGTAATTGAAGTCCAAAGAAGCAAAGACGTTTTTATACCCTCCAGCCAAAACTGCACCAAGTCCCCAGGTATTGCCTTTTAGGTCTAACTCATAACCAATGTTTTGGCCGACGTAATTCTTAAGTAAACTATCAATTAACGGAACGGAAGATCCTACATTAACAACTGAATTTGTATGTCCTCTAGTTCTTCCATACATTCCATAAATATTTAAAAACGGAAACACCCAGGCGTCTAACCTTATGCTATCAGTGTGCGATTTTTGACGCGTTTTGCCTACATCAATGTCGAAAAGACTACCTAAATCGATACTATCAACAAGCTGCGTTGCAAGAGTGCGGACAGTATCGGGACTGTACTTAAATAGGAATTCAAGCGTTTTGGCAGATGCATATTGACTTAGATCAGGCGCATATTCTTTAAGCACATTAGCTATTATGTTATAGGTGTTATCGGTAGTGCTTTTCAGAACCTCATCAGTAAGAAAAGTATTGATGAGGGATGTTCCAGAAAGTCCGCCAAAACTCAACGCCTCAACGTTAATGCCCTGACGAATGTCAATGTAGTTCAGCTGGATTCCAAACGGCGAAGGCAAGTCAGCTCCGTGGTCTACTGCCCATTGACCAAAAATAGGGAACCATCTATTGTAGGTTCCCGTTGTTTCAATCGGCCCTTCTTCGGCCTCCTTAGTTTCTTCTGGAGAGAATCCCCACTCTGGTACTTTAGTGGCAGGTAATGTCGTATCTAAGGCAGACGGCTCTTCTGCCGCATAAGTTGGCGTGCTCTGAAGGAGGGCAGCCATCACCGTTACAAACAGTGTTGTAGTTATATTTTTCAATGGCTTGTTCATTATGTTTGGCCTTGGGATTGAACACTTGGGATTTTTAGAAGTGCTCGCAAATTCAAAAGCTAACGAATTCTACTCATAAATTTTGCCGTTTTACGACTTCAAAACCCCTAAACTTAGTATTTAGAATGATTTTTATTTCTTGGGGGTTAAAGAGCTCGAAAAGCCTTAATGCGCTAATTTTTTCCGAAATGAGCATTTTTATCCATATGCCTATTTTGGTGCATCTTTCTTAAATGTTAAAATTCCTCCTAAATCTTAGGAGTCATAAATGCAATATACAGATGCATTTGCGCTTTTTGTAAAAATTTTCTTTTTAATGACACCGCCTTTTGTCATGACGGTTTTTCTTTCTGTTACTAAGGATAGTACAGTTCAGGAAAAGCACGCACTAGCAATACGTGTAACCATTTCTGTTGCAATAGCTAGCGCTATTCTTCTTTTTTTCGGATCTTATATTTTCAGCGTTTTTGGAATCACCTTACCGGCATTCCGCATAGGTACTGGAGCAGTGCTATTCCTGTCCGCGATAGAGATGATCAATGGCGATCCACAGAAAATTAAAATTGACGGCTCAGCTAGTACGCTAGCTATCGTGCCTATGGCAATACCTATTACTTTAGGACCAGCTTCAATTGGTGCCATCATGGTTTATGGTGGCGATCTAACAAATGTTTCCGATCAGTTAATCGGTTATGTTGCTATTCTTGGTGCTTCTATTTGTGTTGGGATTTTGCTTTGGCTTTCCAGATTTATTGAAAAAGCACTTGGAAAAACTGGCATATCGATTATGGCCAAACTGACTGGACTTATTTTATCTGCTATGTCAGCTCAAATGATCTTTGATGGTGCCGGCTATTTCATGATCAAAGCTTTACAAGAAAGTAACTTATTTAAATAGTAGCTTGAAATAAAAAAGCCTGAGGAGAGTACTCTCAGGCTCAAAATTAAATTTTCCTATTAGAACTAATAGGTCTGACCTATCAAATTATTTCTTAGTAGAACATCCACAACCACAGCCCTTAGAGCCTTCATCAATGCTGCAGGCTTCTTTTGAATCTTCTTTTTGAGTGCTGCAGCCACAGCCTTCTCCAGTCAGTTCAGCATGCGCATCGCATACGCATGTGTCTCCTTCTTTTTCGGCTTCTCCACATCCACAGCCACATCCAACTGCACCGGCAACTAATGTTCCATCAAGGAGATCTCTTAACGCTTGATCAGGATTGCCCTCAATACCTGGTACCACATCAATCCCATTTGCAGCAAGCGCAAGAACAGCTGGATTACCGATACCACCGGCAATTACAACATTGATATTCTGTTTCTTCAAGAAGTCTGCCAATGCCGCATGGCCTGCTCCAACCGTATCTATGACGAAGGACTCAACAACTTCCCCGTCTTTCACGTTATAAATTTTGAACTGAGGGGCTTTGCCAAAATGCGAGTAAATTTCTCCATTGGCGTACGGAACAGCAACTAACATCTAACACCTCCAAAACTGTTTATCTTTAATTAGTTAGGTGGAAACCTTTAATTTTAATTTCAAGTGAATAAACTGTGTTGCCAAAATGGTCATCACAATTGTAACGATTCTCATTCTTATTATCTGCCTGAGTCCGTTAAGGCTTCAATTTTCATCTTTATGTCAAAAGGTCTTCCGAAATAAACCCAACTAGTTACGAGGACATCGACTCCAGCACTTGCATATTCATAAGCATTAGTAGCGTTCACACCACCGGCACAATTTATGACCAGATTGGGATTAAGCAGCTTGGCCTTTTTAACGAAGTGCTTCACTTCAGCTATCGAAAATTTTTCACATTGAATAATGTCAGCTCCCCATTTCACAAAATCCAATCCTTCTTCAGGACTTCCCGCTTCAATCGCCACTTTCTTTTCAGGTTCATCCAGCTTAAGTTTGGCAATTGAGGATTTCATATCTTCGGCAAAGACTCGATGCTGATCAAATACCAAAATTGATTCAGAAAGGCCAGTTCTATGTACTATTGCGCCAGCCTGTGTGGCCGCCATTAAGGAAATCAATTTCCCCCCGGGAAAATGCTTCCTTGTAACTGCAACTTTTATTTCTGGATTCCCCCTTTCCGCTTCCATTCTCATTTGATAAGTCCGATTGGAAATACCAGAGGAGTATTCCATAACATTTTGTGCCACTTTATAGACACAATGAATTTGCTCTGCCCTTCCAGTAGCTATTAGAACAGGCTCGCCCTTTTCATAGATCTCTCCATCTACCCCGCAGTGACTAACTGCTAGCCCTACTTTTTCAAATAGCTTCCGAGCGATATCAATTCCGGTAACCATTCCTTTTTCTTTTGGAAAACAAGTGATTTTGCCTGCTTTATTTGAAATTCCCATACCCTCTGTTGTTACATCGGAAAGTGGAATATCCTCTTTAATGAGATTGTCAAGGAATTCATCAGTTAGGTAGAACATGACTCAAAAGACTTTCTTAGATTGAACAAAAATTAAAAGAAGATAAATAGCTAAAGCAAAGGCGGCTAAAAGTATGCATAGATTCGTTGCGGTATCGAAATCGCCTCTAGAAACGGAGTTGTAAATTTCCAATGACAACGTATTGGTTCGGCCTGAAGTATTTCCGCCTAGCATCATCGTGACGCCAACCTCTCCGCTTGCTCTAGCTAAACCAAGAAGTAAACCTGAAATCACACTGTTTTTTATCAATGGCAAAGTAACAATAAAAAAGGTCTTAAAGCGACTTGCCCCACACACTAAAGCCGCATCTTCAATTTCCTTTAGCTTGCTGCTTTCAAAAGAACTGATCATGGGCTGAACTACTAGTGGCAAACCAGCGATAAAAGCCGCAAGAATTACTCCCCACTGGCTAAAGACAATACGAAAGCCAAAACTATCGTAAAGAATCGATCCTAACGGTCCCGTCCGACCTAACAAAAGCAATAGCAAATAGCCCAGGGCGATTGGAGGAAATACTAGAGGCAAAGTCACTAGGAACTGTAGACACTTGGCCACTAGAGTTTTCCTTCTCGCAAAATAGAGAGCAAGTGGCGGAGCCGTTATAAAAAACAATATGAAGCTGACCGCACAGACCTTTACGGTCAGCTGGATTGGAAATACTAGAGCAAGCTTAGACATTAACTTACGCCATGCTTGTCAAGAATCTTCTTAGCTTCTTCTGTTTGGAGAAACTCTAGGAATTTTTTAATTTCAGGATCGTTTTCATGGCCTTTCACCACTACAACCGCCATTTCGATCTTTGGATAGCCTTCAGTGACTTCCTGCATTCCTCCTAGTTTATCTTTTGCAGACCTGGCAGCCGAACGATTAACAAAACCGGCATCGACTTCCCCTTTCGTCACATAGGCAATAACTTGTGGAACGCTCGACACTTCAATTGTCTTATCCTTAAGCTTTTCAGATAAGTTCTTACCGTCCAAGTATGCTTTTGCGGCTTTACCGTAGACGGCAGCCTTGGCGTCCGGATAAGCAAAAGTCTTGACTTTGTCAGTTTCAATATCGGCTACGCCTTCGACTTTTGTCCCCTTACCCCAAACAAAGACCAAAGGTGTCTCGCCTAAGGGTTGTTCGACAGCAAATTCAACTGGCACGTTCAGACCTTTTAGCGTACCCAAGTCCGTAATAACTACATTGACAGGACTACCTGAAGCTATTTGCGTAATCATTTGACCGATATGGCCTCCGTAGTTTTCGGTTAGCGCCTTGTTTCCTGCTTGTGCATACGCAGCATTAAGCTCCTTAACCATTGGCTGATAACCAGCTCCTGTAGTAATCACAACTTCGGCCATAGAAGCGACAGCAAAGCCTGTCAACAATGCTGCGGCTATGGATTTCAATATAATTTTATTCATGATTTCTTACCT
>JAJPXW010000020.1 GCA_021205255.1 Burkholderiales bacterium | reverse complement strand
CGCAATCATCTGTCCCTTTTCTACTTTCAGGTTGAAGTTCTTAAGAGCTGTGCGCTCGACATCAGGATAGCGATAGGAAATATTCTTGAACTCAACATTTCCTTCAACTCTGCCAATATCCTTTTTACCTGGATCCTTTTCAATAGGAATATCCATCATTTCGAAAAGGCTCGTAGCAGCAGCCGACATTCTGGCCGTAGTTCCGTTCAGAGCCGATAGCTTTTTAATAGCTGGAGTCATCAGAAGCATGGCCGACATGTAGGTAACGAATTCAGGAAAAGAGAGCATATCGGCTTGCGCTTGGATTAAAGCGACAAAAACAACGATGGCAACGCCACTCATGGTGATAAGTTGCGTTGTTGGAGTGCCCAGTCCTTCGGCAATTTTTGCTCTAATTGCCAAACCCTGAAGCTTACGGTTTACATGGCCGAACCTTAATTCTTCAAAAAGATAGCCGTTATAAATCTTGACTAGTCTTTGGGCCTGGAAGACTTCAGTAAGGAATCCAAGCATCTGACCGTAAGTGCCTTGAGTCTTAGTCTGGATCACTTTCATGCGCTTACTGACATAGCGGAGCACGATAAGTAGGAAAGGCGCAACCACAAAAGTGACAAGCGTCAATTGCCAGTTATGCCAAAGAAGTACTGCTAAAAGAGCTACTACCTGTAAGGAGTCGCGAACCATAACCGTTAGAACTTCAGAGGCACTTCCAAGAGCCATGCTGGCTTCGTTAATGAACTTGGAGACAACGACTCCCGATTGAAGTTTTTGCACTGTCTCATCCGGCCAGCGCAGCATCCTATCAAAAAGCTGGTTTCTAATAATGACCAAGACGGCCTGGGAGACTTTTTGCAGAAGATAGGCACTGACGAACTGTCCTCCGCTATGCAGCATCGAGACGCCAATAAGCGCTATCGGCGCCCAAATAGCCACTATCCCATTTTTTTGGTAGAAGCCTAAGTCGGTCATCTCTCCAAGAAGCAGCGCCATTAGGGACGAAGCTGCGGCGGAGATAATCATCGCAATCAGAGATAGCCCAATGAACAACTTATAGGGAGGAAGATAGGAAAAGAGCCGCAATAACGGTTCATTCATTTTAGGGACCAAAGACAAAGCGGGCTCCTGCATTAGAATGTTTTCTGTAATTTTACCGATATTTAATTTTGCGCTCCCTTCTCGGTTATGCGGAGCCTCCCTTATAAACTGTTTCTATGTCCAAGCTCTTCGTTCGCCTGCCAAACCACATAGGAGATGCCTGCATGGCGATGCCGGCATTAGATCTTCTTGAAGCTGCGGGATTTTCTCTCTACCTTGTCGGAAAATCTTTTGTGGGGGAACTTTTCCAAGGTACGCCAAGGCGCTTCGATCCAATTGAAGGCAGTGTCCTTAACGACATCCGCAGAATTAAGGAACTGGCTGCTACGGTGGACCATCCTAAAGGTCTGCTTCTTCCTAATTCCTTTGGTTCAGCTTTGCTTTTTAGATGGGCTGGAATTCAATGCACCGGTCTAGCAACTGATGGTCGATCCCCTCTATTGGCCCATGCTATTCCAGAGCCACCGAAGATGCATGAGGTGGAAAGATTCTGGTATGTCGCCTACGAGGCTTTGAAAGCTTGGGGAATAACTCCACCCTACCACCAGATTCCTCCGCAATTAAATATGAAACTTGCTAAAAGAAACGAAGCAGGAGCCAGGAATTTAATAGATAGGATTCAGTTACCGGAGAAATTCGCCATATTGGCCCCAATTGCAAAAGGCAGGCATGAAGGAAAGGCTAAATATTGGAGACACTTTAACGAACTAGTCGAGCCATTGAAAGCTCGTGGACTAACGCCTGTAATTTTTCCAGCTGAAGACGAGTATGAGGCCTCTAGGCTCTCTTGTCCTGATGCCAACATCTATGAACCAACCTCCATAGGCAATTTTGCTTCTCTTTGCTCAAAAGCTTCCGTGGTTATTGCCAACGATTCAGGGGTTAGTCATATTGCGGCTGCGGTACATGCGCCGCAAGTGACAATAGTAGGAGTAACAGATGTTGAGAGGACCAGACCTTGGAACGATCTTAACGTCACAGTAGGTAAGAAAGGAAAGTGGCCGGATACACAGGAAGTAGTCGAGGCTATAGACAAGGCACTGGAAAAAGGTAAAGATAAATAAGGCAAGACACAAAAGAACGTTCAGATAAACAATAAAAACAAAAACAACTAGATCAAAAACTCTTTTGACATAGAAAGATGATTATCCAATCGCTATGGGCCTTAGCTGCGGCTGCTTCTTTTTCTGCAATGGCCGCTCTCGTAAAACTTTGCGATGGAACATTCGGCTCAATGGAGCTCGTCTTTTACCGCTCTCTTTTTACGGTGCTCTTTCTTCTTTCCGTAGTTTGGGTAAATGGATATACGCTAAGACCCAATTATGCGGGTTGGCACTTTTTACGTGCAGTATTGGGATTTGCTTCCGTTGGAGTTTGGTTCTTTACTTTAGGGAAAATGCCATTAGGGACAAATGTGACTTTGACTTACACCACGTCTTTGTTCCTAGCCGTCAACTTCATCATTCTTTCACTCATTCGACACCAAAGACCACCCTGGGGTGCAATAGGAAGCATTCTTCTGGGATTTTTAGGCGTCATAGCAGTCATGCAACCGACACTGGAGGCGGGCACGGAAATTCCAGCATTGCTTTGCCTACTTGTTGCATTAATCGACTTAGGAGGCTATTGGTGCATAAGGCGATTAGGCCAGGTAAACGAACAATCTTGGAGAATTGTCTTTAACCTATCCCTTTTTAGCTTAATTGGCTCGCTGATATTTGTTTTGGCATTTGAAGATGGATTCCATATGCCAACTTTCAAATCAGGTTGCCTACTACTTGGCATGGGTCTATTTGCGACTGCGGGAATGTTGGCAGCCACTAGAGCGTGGTCTGGTGGAAATATGCTATTAGTGTCATGCCTTGGATTTTCAGCTATTCCATTTTCTGAAATCATCAGCATTGTTGTATTTGGCTTAGCACCTTCGGCTATGACTATTGCTGGTATGTGTCTTGTAGTAATTGCAGGCATGCTTTCAGTGGCCTATACACGAGCTCAGACTGCAAAGCAGGAACTTGAACATAAACGACTTCGCAATTAGTCAAATAGAGAACCAATTCGTCCCATTCGAAAGTCAGTGTTTCTCCTCTGATTTTGAGGCTGCTTCCAACCGGCTGAATTGCCAAAGGCGATCGCGATCCAAGCTTTGTAATTCAAGAAAGCACGACTGTGCTGACCAGTCCGTGGCGCTTCTGCTCCCCCGGCTAGTTCAGATATCATTAAGGAGATGAGTTGCATTAAGCTCTTTTGATAGTTTTCCGCTCTATTAAAAGCTAAATTGCATTTAAGAAAAATAATGGGCTTTAGCCTTTTGTATAGAGAACCTCTATTTTTATTTCAGCCGACTACTTCCCATTTAACGAATTTCCTTTCTTTTTCTGAATATACCGCCCCGATACGAAGAAGATGCCTTTGAGAGAGGTCGGATTCTCCATATCTATGCAGTTTGATTTGATTAACGGCTTCCTCTAAGGACTGGTTAATTTGGAAAGCGGTCTCTTTGCCTTTGGCTAAAAACTTTAATTCGAATACCCACCTCGTTCTGGAAGTTTCCAGTTCTACATCGCTTCTGCCTAGCGCATTATGCAGCTCGGCATACGTAGTGATGCCCTCGCCTAGAGTAAGTATTAGTTGCAAGTAGCAGCGGCACGTCGCTTCGTCCCTTATCGGAAATTTTGTGTAATCCAAGGCCAAGAGCACTTTGTTTAATGTGTCGAAAAGCCCGTCGACATCGCCGGTTTCTATAAGAGACAGGATATCGGGAGCCCCTACAGAGGCTAAAGTGCGGTGGGATAGCAGTTCGGCTCTGTAAATTTGAGCAAAGGAATCCGCTACTTCCTGGTTTGGATAGCCAAGCTCGAAAGCGTCGTCCAGGGAGGATTTAATCGTCAGGTAGCCGGCTTGCGTCAGTAATACCAGATCGTTGAAGTGGCGCGGATCCGTCGATGTCCTTTCAAGTTCGCTTTTTCCTATGAATTGCGGTTTCAGATAATCGCTGGGGTAGCGAAGGGCATGGCCTTTTAAATACTCATGAAGAACCGTAGGGTCCCCGGAGCTGCCAACCCAGTAGTTCTGGAATCCATTATTCGGCGAAGCAAGGAAATTCAGAACAGACCAGGGGGGAAAAACTTTTTTCTCCGCGTTTTGATCAAAGCAAAAGCCATCGTACTGGTATTCAAGGGCCTTCAGAAGGTCGTCTTTTGAAGTTTTAAGAATGGTCGAGGCTTCAACCAGCTGTTCGTCAAAATAATTTACAAGTTCTTCGAAGGTATAGCCCAGCAAAGTGCCGAACTCCGGCAGCAGGGAAATATCATCCAAAAAGTTCAATTCCGAGAAGATACTAGCCTTGCTAAATTTTGTGATGCCGGTCAGGAACAGAAACCGCAGCGCTTCGTCGCTTGCCTTAATCCAAGTAAAAAAACCTGACAGTTCATCTCTTGCCTCATTAAAAAGTTCCGGTTGGCTCAAATGAGTTGTAAGAGGCGCGTCGTATTCATCTATTAGAAGGACTAAAGAGCCAAGCGGAAGAGTTTTCCTAAGCCAGATGGTAAGTTGCGAGTAGAGGCTCAGGTTTGAACGGGCGTCATAGACGAATCCGATTCTTGAAAAAGCTCCGGCCAAAACATCTTGCAATTTAATGGCAAATTCATCCTTGGTCTGAAAATTCTTTGCCAGCGACAGGTCGATAGTGGCTACTGGATACAGCTTGTCTTCTTTCCAGAGATTTTCGATGGCAAGTCCTTTGAAGTCCCTGAGACCGTACTTAAAGAGAGAAGCAAACGTGGACACAAGCAAAGACTTCCCGAAGCGGCGAGGCCTGACAAGTAAAAACTTTTGGTCTAGGCTTGCCAGCTTGTAGATCAATTCCGTCTTATCGACATAGATTTGGCCTGTGCGCCTTAGCTTTGCAAACGAAGAGGTACCTAGAGGCAGGCTTTTTACAAGGTCTATATCCATTTTGCTATTTGATTTCGGAGTGTTAATTTTACCGAAGCCCCTTCAATAATATGGGAATTGCCTGTATTTCGCTTTTATCCTCTAGGCGATAGCCAATGCACCTTCGTAGTAAAAGAGACTGCTAGACCGCGCTGGTTCGAATTCCTCGCCAACGGCATGGAAATTCCGCCAACTGGTATTGCGGTCCTCCACCGCGAGCGCAGCTGATTGGGCTCTTCTTCGAGAAGTTGGGGCAGAACCCGAAGATCAGGAGTTTCCTCGGCACCACTGAAAACGCCGTGATGAACCCGGCAGGAAGTGCGACCATTGTCATGCCGCTATTGGAAGAGCCGGGGCGAGCTCGGACTGCGGATGGAGCTTCAGCAGATTGACGACCTATGTAGGGATGATTAACAGCCTTCCAGTCTCTTGAATTATGTCCAAAGCCTGCAAAATTGTCTAGAAAGATTTGCCACCAACAGGCTAAAGAAAAAACTGACAGGCCAACAGTTTCTACCAGGTCTCTTAAGCACTCAACTGCCCTGGCCGTTTAGGACAGCATCCAATTTTCTAGTAAAAGGCGCCCCTTTTAAGCTTCGCCATAGGTGGATTTTGATTTCGAAAATGAATTTAAAGGCAATTCCTTGGGAAATCTTTGCATAAATCTAAGAACCAGTATTTCCCTTCGAAAGGAAAGCCTTAAAAACCAAGCCCTAAATATCATCTAAGGGCATTTATTTAACAACGCCTTCACTCGGAAAGGTTGGGAATTTCACTTCAGTGAGTCGCTCTTAAAATCAACGAGTTGAAATTTCAGACTTCAAAATGCACAAATTCAATTTAGACAGCAATGATTCTCTGCTGTTATTCTTTTAAATTAAGAAGTTACTTCTTCAAAATATTACTCTTAGCCTTAGATCTCCCAACCAAACTATGAGTTCACTGG
>JAJPXW010000359.1 GCA_021205255.1 Burkholderiales bacterium | reverse complement strand
TTTCTCAGTAATCCCAATAACCCTCTTTTCCCCCTTTTCGGGCACATTCCTATCATTTTTTGCACCCTACTAAATATCATTTTCAAGATTGTGGTTGCATGTAGTTTGAAGGATGAAATATCCACTAGCAACCTTAACTTTAGAAACATCGATACTACCCGGGATTACAAAAATGAGCTCATTAGACAAGATCATGAAACCCCGTACCATGGCAGTGATTGGCGCATCCAATAAGCCACATACCATCGGTCACGACCTTATGAAGAACCTAGTTAAGTATGGATTTACCGGCACACTATATCCGGTTCATCCAAAAGATAAGGTAATTCATGGCCTTCCAGCATATCACTCAGTGCTAGACATTCCTGGCGAAGTTGACATGGCGGTCATTGTCATTAACGCCAAATATGCCCTTGGCGCTGTAGATGAATGTGCGCAGAAAGGCATTAAAGGTATCGTGGTAATTACGGCTGGCTTCAAAGAGACTGGTCCTGCAGGTGCCGAACTGGAAAAACAATTAGTAGAAAAGATCCACAAATATGGTATGACCTGCGTCGGTCCAAACTGCATGGGTGTTGTAAATACCGATCCAGCCTATAAACTTGATGCTACTTTTGCTGAAACTCTTCCAGAACGTGGAACAATTGGATTCGTATCGCAATCCGGCGCTCTTGGCGGTGGCATTCTTAATATTCTTAAAGATTTAAATATCGGTTTTTCCCAGTTCATTTCGATTGGCAACCAAGCTGACGTCAACTCCGATTCAGCAATTGAGTTTTGGAAAGACGAAAAAGATGTTAAGCAAATTTTGCTTTACATGGAATCTATTCCAGAACCGAAGCTTTTCAGAAAATTAGCTACAGAAACGACTAAGAAGAAACCAATTGTTGCTTTGAAGGCTGGCAGAAGTGCAGCTGGTGCTTCAGCGGCATCTTCCCATACAGGTTCCCTGGCCGGTGCAGATAAAGCGGCTGATGCTTTGTTGAAGCAGTCTGGTGTTATTCGCGAGTTTTCACTTGAAGACTTATTCAACACAGCGCGTGTCTTTAGTAACTGCCCTCTTCCAAAAGGTGATCGGGTTGCAATTATTACTAATTCCGGTGGTCCTGGCATTATGAGCACCGATGCCGTGATTGAATACGGCATGCAGATGGCTCCAATTTCTGATGAAACGAAAGCGAAGCTTCGTGAGTTCCTGCCATCAGCCGCTTCAGTAAAGAACCCGATCGACATGATTGCTTCAGCACCATTGGAGCACTATCAGAAGACGCTTGAAACAGTTCTTGCCGATCCAAGTGTAGACATGATAGTTTGCATCTATCTGCCATTCCTTGGACTAAAAGATATCGATGTGGCGAAAGCCGTCATGGAAATCAAGGCCAAACATCCTGAAAAACCAATTATTGGCGTATTTATGACCAAACAGGAATTCTTCAAAGAAATTTCTGAAATGAAGGATGTCAATATTCCAGTATTCGAATTTGGTGAACAGGCAGTAGCAGGCTTAAGAAGACTGAATCAACAGAGAATTTGGGAAAGCGAGCCACTAGGCAAAGTTCCTCACTTCGATGTTAAGGCCGACGATGTCAAGAAAGTCATTGAAGGTGCTATTAAAGACGGTAGAGATCAGCTAACCACAGCCGAAAGTATTCAGGTTCTTGCCGATTATGGAATCCGTGTTTGCAAAGACGGTGAAGCTAAGACAGAGCAAGAAGCCGTAGATATTGCGAACAAGATCGGATATCCAGTAGTCATGAAGATGAATTCCAAGACTATTTCGCATAAGACGGACGTGGGCGGTGTAAGAGTTGGCATCCAGAATGCAGAACAGCTTAAGGCCGAGTACGAAGATCTTATTGCCAAACTTAAAGCAAAAGGTCTATTGGAAGGTCTAGAGAGCGTAATCATCCAAGAGATGGTGACTGGTACTCGTGAAATGCTTTGCGGTTGTGCAACAGATCCGCAGTATGGCCAATTGATGGTATTCGGACTTGGTGGAGTTTATGTAGAAGTCATGCAAGACGTTTGCTTCAGATTGGCTCCGCTAACTGACCAAGATGCATGCAGCATGATTAAGTCAGTAAAGGCCTATAAGCTTCTTGAAGGAGCTAGAGGTGCTGTTCCTGCCAAGATGGATCAGGTGAAGGACACTCTTCTTAGACTGTCTCAGCTAGTTACAGATTTCGGTTATATCGAAGAGCTAGACATCAACCCATTGATGATCAGCGATAAAGACGGTGAGCCAATTGCCGTAGACGGCCGTATTAAGGTAAACCTTGAAAAAGCCAAAGCGGCGCTCAACGCGTAAATATTTTCTCCATAAGCTAATAAAAGAGGAAAAACAGTGTTTCAGATTCGTATGCACGGCCGTGGAGGTCAGGGTGTAGTGACATCGGCAGAAATGCTTTCTATTGCTGCTTTTACCGAAGGCCACTTCTCCCAAGCTTTCCCGAGCTTCGGAAGCGAGCGTACAGGGGCTCCAGTCGTAGCCTTTGCAAGAGTTGACAATAAGCCAATTCGTCTACGTGAGCCGATCATGGAACCGGATGCAGTTCTCATCCAGGACCGCACACTTCTGGAAAGCGTAAATGTTTTTGGAGGCCTCACTCCTCAAGGTTATGTGCTAATTAATAGCACCCATACACCAGAGCAGTTAGGACTTGAAGATTTAGTTGCAAAGCTGCCACCGGGCCATGTCATTACCTTACCAGGTACTGACTTCGCTCTCAAACATATAGGGCGTCCATTACCAGGTGCCGCTATGCTTGCTGGATTTGCTGCTCTTACAGGGAAACTTAAATTAGAAGCTATCCAGGAAGCTTTCCGCACTAAATATAAAGGCAAAGTCGCAGATGCAAACGCTGCAGTTGCCAAAGACTCCTACGAGTATGTAGCTAAAGCCAAACAGGCTATGAAGGAGCAACACAATGCTTAAACAAATACTTGGATCCCATGGTGTTGCACAGGCAGTCGCACTTTGCCGTCCGGAAGTCATTTGTGCCTACCCTATTTCTCCGCAGACCCATATCGTGGAAGGCCTGGGCGCATTAGTTAAAAGTGGAAAGTTAAAAGATTGCGAATTCATTAACGTAGAAAGTGAATTCGCAGCGATGAGCGTGGCTATTGGTGCTTCGGTAGCTGGTTCTCGTGCTTATACGGCAACTGCATCCCAGGGCTTGTTATTTATGGCCGAAGCCATTTACAACGCCGGTGGTCTAGGATTGCCGATTGTGATGACAGTAGCATCACGTGCAATTGGCGCACCAATTAATATTTGGAATGACCATTCAGACTCCTTGAGCCAGCGCGATAGTGGTTGGATTCAGATTTTTGCTGAAGATAACCAGGAAGCATTGGATATGCATATCCAGGCTTTCAAAGTCGCTGAAGAACTTTCAGTTCCTATCATGGTTTGTATGGATGGATTTGTTCTGACCCACGCTGTTGAAAGAATGGATGTTCCGGATCAAGAGCAAGTCGATAAATACCTACCTCCTTATGAACCGCGTCAAAAGTTGGATGTAGAGCATCCTCTTTCCATTGGCGCCATGGTTGGACCAGAAGCCTTTACAGAAGTTAAGTATCTGGAGCACGCCCATGTGCTTCAGGCACTAGAAGCTCTCGATAAAGCTTCCAAGGACTTTGAAAGACAATTTGGCCGCATTTCCGGTGGACTTTTAAGTCCGTATAAGATTGAAGGTACCGATACCGTTGTTCTTGCAATGGGATCAGTCATTGGCACCATTAAGGACACGATTGACCTGATGGAGTCAAAAGGAGAGAAGGTAGGCCTTATTGGTATTAAGAGCTTTAGACCCTTCCCGGATGCCCAACTTAAGGATCTGTTGAAGGATGTAAAGAAAGTTATTGTAATTGACCGTGCGCTTCAGCCTGGAGTCGGTGGAGTAGTCACAGACGATGTGATTAGAGCCACTAGAGGACTCAACCTGGAAATCTATAGTGTTATAGCTGGACTAGGTGGACGTCCAATCACAGTAGATGGTTTGCGCAAAGTGTTCCTGAAAGCTAAAGCAGGCGATCTCGATGAGCTTTACTTCATGGATTTGGATAAAGAAATCGTTGACAAGCAACTGGCTAGGGAAAAGGAAGACCGTCATACTGGTCCAGTTCCCGAGTCCGTAGTTCGCGAAGTGTCATCCAAGCATAAAGGAGGCCTCTAATGGAGGAAACCAAGATTAAGTTTTATCAGACTGGTACTTTTACAGTTGGTAACCGACTTCTTGAACCTGATCAGCGGTCTGGTCAGTCCAGCATGGATCGCTACAACTCCTTGACTTCCGGCCACAGAGCTTGTCAGGGTTGCGGCGAGGCGCTTGGCGCAAGATATGCTGTTGATGCGGCAATGCGCGCCACAGAAGGTAATCTAATTGCTTGCAATGCAACTGGGTGCCTGGAAGTCTTCTCTACGCCTTATCCGGAAACTAGTTGGCAGTTGCCATGGGTTCATTCCTTGTTTGGTAATGCTGCAGCAGTAGGAACAGGCATGGCAGCAGCTATGCGTGTTCAAGCTAAGAAGTCTGGCAAGCCTTTGACAAGAGTCCTTGCTCAAGGCGGTGATGGTGGTACGACAGATATTGGCTTTGGATGCCTGTCTGGAATGTTCGACAGAAACGATGACGTCCTCTATGTCTGCTACGACAACGAAGGCTACATGAATACTGGCGTACAGCGTTCTTCGGCTACTCCTCCAGCTGTTCGTACAGCTACGACCCAAGCTATTGGTGAACATCCTGGCAACCCATTTGGAATTGGTAAGGATGTACCTTTGATTGCCATGGCTCACGGTATTCCATATGTTGCAACGGCTACAATCGCCGACTTGCGAGATTTGGAAAGAAAAGTCAAGAAGGCGATGACATTCCATGGCGCTCGCTACATTCAAGTTCTTACACCGTGCCCACTTGGGTGGGGATGCCAATCCAGCGAATCGGTTAAGGTAGCCCGCTTGGCAATTGAGACGGGGCTTTTCCCAGTCTTTGAAGCTGAATGGGGTCAGATTACTGGTGTCAGAACAATTCGTAGATTGCGTCCAGTCGAAGACTACATGCGTCCACAAAAGAGATATGCGCACTTGTTTGGTAAGAATGCTGACCTAACAGCACTCACTAAGATTCGTGCAATCGCTGAACGCAATGTAAGAATCTTCGGTCTCATTGGAAATGAGAGAGAAGATGCGATTCCACCAGCTGTACAAGCGGATGAACGTGCTGACCGTCTATAAGAAGGAAGAATATCGTGAAGAAACCCTTTGCTATTACCCTGGACGTAGGAAGCTCCCTTGAAAACCGCACTGGAAGCTGGAGAACTCTTCGTCCAACCTATACGCATAAACTGCCTCCCTGCAACCATCAGTGCCCTGCAGGTGAAGATATTCAAGGCTGGCTCTTTCGGGCTGAAAACGGAAGCTATGAAAAAGCTTGGCGCCATCTAGTCCAACGTAATCCATTGCCTGCTTGCATGGGTCGTGTTTGCTATCACACCTGTGAAGGTGCCTGCAACAGAGGTCAGCTGGATGAATCCGTAGGCATTAACTCAGTGGAACGTTTCCTGGGTGATAATGCCTTGGAAAATGGTTATGCCTTTGAGAAACCAACTGAAAAGACTGGTAAAAAAGTCTTAGTCGTTGGCTCTGGGCCTGCTAGCCTTTCGTGTGCTTATCAGTTGGCACTTAAAGGCCACGACGTAACTATTAAGGAATCTAGTCCGCAGCCTGGCGGCATGATGCGCTACGGCATTCCTAAATATCGTCTGCCTCGCCACATTCTCGATGGTGAAATCCAACGCATCGTGGATTTAGGTGTAAAGCTTGAATGCAACTCTAACGTCACTGATGTTGAGGAAGAAAAGAGGAAATATGGCTTTGATGCTGTATTCCTTGGTGTAGGCGCTAGTCTTGCCAAACGTGCTTATATTCCAGGCGGTGATGCAAAACATATGCTTGATGCAGTTGCCGTGTTAAGAAGCATGGAAGGCGAAGGCGAACCACTCATCGGACGTAAAGTTGCAGTATATGGCGGTG
>JAJPXW010000118.1 GCA_021205255.1 Burkholderiales bacterium | reverse complement strand
CCGATCAAGTTGATTTAAAGCAGCAAGACGGGGCAGTTCCTAACGCAGATTTTGATCCTACGAACGGCTTGGCCTCGCAATGCGATAAAGGCGAAGTCCAATCGTGTCTACTTCTTTCCAATAACTATTTCTATGGCATGGATATTGGACAAGACCTAGAAAAGGCTAGGGAGTATGCCGATAAAGCTTGTCAGCTTGGCAATGGTGCCGGTTGTGCCAAAGTAGGTTTCTACTTGCGTAGAGGACTAGGCGCGCCAATGAATCCCGAAGAAGCTAAGAATTATTTAATAAAGGCTTGCGAACTTGGGAACTCAGCTGGGTGCAACGACTTAGCAGAAATGTACATGTCTGGACTAGGGATCGCGCAATCCAAGGAAGAAGCTCAAAAATACTATGAGATGGCATGCCGGCAAAAAAACGTAGCAGCCTGCAGAAGTCTAGAAAGCAAGTTTGGAGTAACTGAAAAGGATTTAGAGACCGCTTCAACACCAGTCCAGCAAGCGGGGCAAAATGTGGAAGCTGTAGTTCCGGCCACTATCTCTGCAAGCGAATTAGCCGCGCAATCGGGTGAAACGGCAGGCAATGCGAATCTTTCACTTGTCCAAGCCTGTGATATGGATTCAGGAAGTGCTTGTTCCCAATTAGCGAATGCTTTCTTAACCGGGACTGGCTACCCTCAGTCCGATGAAAAGGCATTCCTTATGGCAAAGAAAGCCTGTGATCTCAATTTTGCATTTGGCTGCTATCAATTAGGCCATATGTATAGAGAAGGAATTGGGACGACAAAATCCGGTTCATCTATGAAAAAGTTTTATGAAAAGGGCTGTCGTCTTGGCGCATATCAAATCTGCGCCGCTTTAGGTCACGAGTACTATATCGGAGAAAAGATTAGGATGTCCTATGACGAAGCTAAGAAATATTTTGGCGAAGCCTGCGATATGGATGACGAAGATTCTTGCAAAGCCTATGCAGATATAGTGAGGCAAGGTAAGTAGGCTGTAATTCGATTGCATTTGACTTGGTTTCTTTATCTGTACTGAAAAGATGAAGCAAAGATAAAAAACAAAGATAAAACATTTTGAATAAAACGCATTGAAAATGTCGGAAGTCCTTTCTAGATTCGCACAGCTTTCTCTTAAGAAAGGACTTCCGTTGACTTCGCTAAAGAAAAGCCCGGAAGAAGTATCCACGGTAGTCAATACTTTCCTTTCCTGCTGTACGGATCCAAAACACCCCTCCGAAAATGAAGCTCAAGAATTTCTGAAAAGACCAGGGAGTTGGCTTTCAATTTCAGAAAAAGAGCTACTTGGACTTGCAAAAGAAACCCCCTTTGAAATTGCTAAGCAATTTCTTATTGAGGATGTTGAACGAATAGTTGCGGACCAAGGTTCTGCTATACGGCAAGAAAAGAGAAGAAGAGCGTTGCTGCTAGAGAAAAAGGCCGCAGAAAGAAAAATTGATGGCCAAAAAGACAAGCTCTTTATGGCTGAAGCGATCGAACAGGCAAAGTTAGCCCTAATGCACGACGAAGTGCCAATTGGTGCTGTCCTAGTTAATGAAAAGGGCGAAATCCTTTCCAAGTCTTTTAATTGCGTTGAATCTTCCAACGATCCCTGTGGACACGCTGAGATCAGAGTTCTAAGAGAGGCTGCCCAGAAATTAGGGACTTGGAGGCTAAATAAATGCGTGCTTTATGTCACAGTGGAGCCGTGCGCAATGTGCACAGGTGCGCTAATTAATGCGAAAATCTCCAGATTGGTTTTCGGAGTTAGTGAACCTAAAACTGGCGCAGTAGTGACAAATGTGGATTTGCTATCCAGGATACCTGGAGCAAATAAAATTTCCATAACAAAAGGAGTTCTTGCTGATGAATCCTCCCAGCTTATTAAAAGATTCTTCGCAAATAAAAGAAAGAACAGTACCTCTAGGGAAGAATAAGAGAGTCATTATTACGGCTCCAAGCGGTAATGTCCTTGAGGTCAATGACATCTTGCGTGTCCAAGAAGAATTTGAGTCCAGAGGTTGGAGTGTCCAAATTATGGATGCTGTACAGGAATCCCATCAGCGGTTTGCCGGGAGATCTGAAAGAGATAGATTAGCTGAGTTCAACGAAGCTTTGCGATCTGGCGGCCTAGTGCTATGTGCCCGGGGTGGTTACGGCATCAGCAGAATTATCGACAAAGTGGACTTCGAAGGCTTAGCCAAGGCAGGAACATGGGTTGCCGGATTTTCCGACATCACATTATTTAATTTAGCCTATCTAGCTCTTAAAGGAGGGCGGAGTTTGCAGTCTCCAACAGCTTCCGTGCTTGGAAGGCCAAATGTAGACGCCTATACGGTCGATACGTTTTTCGGTGTGATAGATGCCCAGAAGGCCATAATTAATTTTGAAACTGAATTTCCAGGTCAATTTCAAGCCGAAGGAGTGCTATGGGGAGGAAATCTTTCCATGCTAACGGCCGCCTGCGGCACTCCTTATATGCCTTCGATATCAGGTATCTTATTTATAGAGGATGTCGGTGAGCCTTTCTATAAAGTGGAGAGGGATCTGATCCAATTGCATCAGGCTGGAATTCTGAAAAAACAAAAATGCATACTCGCTGGCCACTTTAGCCATCTTCGTCCATCGGCACATGATTTCGGATATTCTTTACAAGCTGCTTTCAATTGGATAACTTTGCAGGCTGGCGTCCCTGTTATTAGTGGATTGCCATTTGGTCATGTTGATAAAATGTGTACTTTATGCGTTGGCTCACCAGCAACTTTAACCCTTAATAATAATTTAGCGGAACTTGTAATGAAGGAGTGTCCGGGATTCTAATTAGGAGACCGCTTTGAAAAAGCTGTTAAAAGCCATACTTTCACCTTTCTTGCCAGATGCGCACGACCGTCCTGTCCCACCGCACATGACGGAAGAAGAATTTAATACCGCTGTGCTAGTTGAGCAAGTAGGTCTTATGAAGCGTAGGAATTCAGCTATTTTGCTGACTCGGCTTTTTCTATGCGCTGGTTTCGTAGTGATCTGTTGGGACCAAATAGGAGGGTGGGTAGCGTGCCTATGGTTAGCTTTTATTTTGATGCACTCGCTAGCCGGATTGAAATCGGCCGATGACTTCTTTAATACCCCAGACCAAGCTAAAGTAATGTCTTTCTGGAAATTGCGTTCGCTCCAGATGGTCTTAGTTTCAGGCCTATCCATAGGTTTTGCCGGCTACTACTTTATGTTGCCCCAAAATCCTTTCGAGCAAATGATATTGCTTTCGCTGATCACTACTTTAGCGATAGGAAGCGGAATCATGTACGCCTGCTGGCTACCGGCATTTTGGACTTTTATGCCATTAGTCCTTTTGCCAGCCATCATAAAGCTGCTCATAATTCATGAGGCATCGCTGTTCATGGCTTCCCTTTGGCTGATTCTTTTAGCAGTCTTGCTTGCTTACTTCTCCGTTCGCTTAAACGACATATTTACTGTTTCCATCTATAGGAACCTCGAGCGAGACTACTTAATGGAGCAACTTGTCCATCAGAGGCAAGCTGCTGAATTAGCAAAGGAAGCGGCCGAACTGGCTATTGTCTCCAAAACTAGGTTTTTTGCAGCAGCCAATCACGACTTGCGTCAGCCCTTGCAAGCCATGGGCATCTTTATTTCGCTCCTCGCTTCCCAAGTACCGGCTTCGGCTAAGCCTTTGGTTGAAAACCTCTCCAAGGCTTGTGGGTTAGTATCAAACCTTGTGGACCAAATCCTCATACTTTCAAAATTGGATTCGGGTAGCATTAAAGTCAATCCTGCGCAATTCAATATCGATGAGCTATTAGCCGAGCTAGAAGCTGAGTTCACTCCAGTAGCACAAGCTAAACATATTGCTTTAAGAGTTTCTTCCGCCTCGGTGATAATCAGTGCGGATTATCAACTATTGTCGAGAATTATTCGCAATTTAGTGGGTAATGCAATTCGATACACAAATAGCGGTACGATATTCCTAAGAGCAAAGATTGCTAGGAATCATTCACTTATCATATCGGTAGCAGACACTGGAGCCGGCATTGGCAAAGATGAGGTAAAGAACATCTTTAAAGAGTACTTTAGAGGCTCTAGCGGATATAACTCTAAGGAGGGTTTTGGACTTGGCCTTTCTATCGTCCACAAAATAACCGACCTCCTTGGCTATAAGATTTCCTTGCGCTCTAGGAAAGGGAAAGGCTCTATTTTCAGAATTGATATTCCACTAGGAATCAACATACTTCCGGCGCTATCGGCTAAAAGAGAGAAGCCTTCTAGAAACATTGTTTCACTAAAAGGTAAGAGAATTCTCTTTATTGAGGATGATCCTCTTATTCGTTCTAGTTTAGTGGCGTTGCTGGAATCCTGGGATGCCGAAATAAAAATAGCTGAGCATTACGATGCGGAGTTGGCCGCTGAAACTGTGCTATCCAAGCCTATCGATCTTATTTTGACGGACTTTAACCTAGGACCAGGGCAAATGACTGGACTGCAGGCCATTCTTAGAATAAGAAGCGCCGTGGGTTCCCGTATCCCAGCAATCATCATGACGGCCGTTCCAAGCGAAATAGTAATGAGACAGTACGAAGAGGAGACCGAAGAGCTCAATTACAGTGAAACTACCAGCAACTTGACTGATCTTCCAATGATTTTGCAAAAACCCATTACTTTGGAAGAAATAAATCGGGACATCTACAAATTGCTACAGACTGGTCCTGAATTGAAGGAAGTGTCATAAATTTACTATAGGGTCATAAATTATTTATTGATGGGTGTATTTTTTCGCATTTGATGCTTTATCCTTACGCAATTCGTTTCCATAAGAAAAGAATCACCCCAAGAAAAAATTCTTTTACCGAATAATTTTTACTTTGGGGAACAAGCGAACCTGCGACTGGCTATCACGAGTGGTGCAGTAGCGAGTCCGGACAATTTCCCGTGGACTTTGAAAGGATATAAATAATGCAGAAACAACAAGCGGTTCCTTCCGCTGAAATACTCAATGGATCGGAAATTCTGGTTCGGGCATTGGCGGAAGAAGGAGTCGATCACGTCTTCGGCTATCCCGGAGGCAGTGTCCTCAATATTTTCGATGCTATCTTTAAGCAGGATAAGTTCAAGCACATTCTCGTAAGACATGAACAAGCCGCAGTCCATGCGGCCGATGCTTATTCGAGATCGTCAAATAAAGTTGGCGTAGCTTTAGTCACTAGTGGACCAGGAGCCACTAATGCAGTCACAGGAATAGCTACTGCCTACTCTGACAGTATTCCTCTAGTTGTTTTTACTGGTCAAGTTAACACTGGTGCTATTGGCCAGGACGGATTCCAGGAAGTCGACACGATAGGAATTACGCGTCCATGCGTAAAACATAATTTCCTAGTAAAAGACGTAAAGGATCTCGCTCCAACTATTAAAAAGGCTTTCTATATCGCTAGGACAGGGCGCCCTGGACCAGTCGTTATCGATCTTCCAAAAGATGTTACGGCGGCTAAGTGCGAATACAACTATCCAAAGACCGTAGATATTCGTTCTTACAAGCCTGTGCTTAAAGGCCACCAAGGCCAGATCAAAAAGGCTCTGCAAAGCATTCTTAAATCAGAAAGACCTCTTATCCACTATGGTGGCGGTGTAATTTCAGGTAATGCCAGTGAACTTTTGCAAAGACTAGCTTCCGAACTAGGCGTCCCAGTCAATACGACGCTTATGGGCTTGGGAGCTATGAAGCCTAACGACAAGAAGTTTCTTGGCATGGTAGGCATGCATGGCACCTATGAAGCTAATATGGCGATGCAGAACTGCGATTGCCTAATTGCGATTGGATCGCGTTTTGATGATCGCGTAGTAGGGTTGCCGGCACATTTTGCGCAGAATGCCAGAAAGATTATTCATATCGATGTCGACCCAGCGACTATTTCGAAGCGTGTCAGAGTAGATATTCCGATTGTCGGCGATGTAAAAGTTGTCCTGGCCGACATGCTTGCTCAGCTAGAACAAATGCCTGAAAGGCTAGATCCGGAAAAGATGGCAGCTTGGCAGAATAAGATCGAGGG
>JAJPXW010000136.1 GCA_021205255.1 Burkholderiales bacterium | reverse complement strand
TTAGAGGCCCGAATCTCATTTCCTACTTAGGAACAAGGCTCTATTTGACTTAATTTGAATGAATGCTACAACTTGGTCATGTGCTTGCATCATTTGTGCGGCCATATTGTTTGTAACAAGTATGTTTCATTTATCGCTTAATGTCTTAGATTAATTACTCCCGATTGATTAGGTAAGACATCTTTGGAATAGTTTCCTATAAATTTTGACTACAAGAGGGAGAAGGTAGTGAAAGAGAGTTCTTCGCACCAAGTCATTGAAGAATTTCGAACCGTGAGTTCTAAAGAAAGCTACTTAACCAAAGGAATCTAGAGGGTCTGACTTCTCGAACTAAAAACAAAACCCGCATCCCTTAGCAAGAAATGCTTTAGAGATGCGGGGTTTATCTACGTCCTACTTATACGGAAAAGCTAGATCCGCAGCTGCAAGTAGTAGTGGCATTAGGATTCTTGATTACGAACTGGGCGCCTTCAAGATCTTCCTTGTAATCGATTTCTGCGCCAACCAGATACTGGTAGCTCATGGAGTCGATAAGAAGAGTTACGCCATTCTTTTCCATGACGGCATCATCGTCATTGACGACTTCATCAAAAGTAAAGCCGTACTGGAAGCCAGAGCATCCGCCACCTTGTACGAAAACTCTTAACTTCAGGTCCGGATTCTTTTCTTCTTCAATGAGTTCTTTTACCTTAAGGCTGGCAGCATCGGTAAAGATGATTGGATCTGGTAGTTTGATGTCGTCGGTCTTTGTCTGAACTGCTTCTGTCATTTACTGGTTTTCCCTATTAAATCTTATGGATAGCTAAATTATACGAACCTCGTCAAGAGGTTATATGGGGGTAATTGGTCCAATTCCCACTATTTAAACATACGATAGATGAAATTTGTTTTCAGAGCCTTAATTTCCACTATATCTTGTATATATAATCCTTCCCCATTCAACATTTACTAACAATTAACATCTAAAACTACACCACTTTAGGAATAAAGACATGTTCGGGAAAGAAGATACTCTATTAGCCCAGGATCCTGAGGTCGCTAAATTTATTAATGCTGAGCATAAAAGACAGGAAGACCAAATTGAATTGATTGCCAGTGAAAACTATGCATCTCCGGCTGTGTTAGAAGCGCAAGGTTCGGTGCTAACAAATAAATACGCCGAAGGTTATCCTGGTCGTCGCTACTATGGTGGTTGCGAATACGTTGATGAAATAGAAAAGCTAGCGCAGGAAAGGGCCAAGGAACTCTTTTGTAAGCCAGCCGGTGTCGATATGGCCGTAAATGTCCAACCACACTCCGGCGCACAAGCCAATATGGCGGTCTTTTTTGCTTTTCTAAATCCTGGCGACACAGTGATGGGAATGTCCTTGGCTGAAGGTGGACACCTTTCCCACGGCATGAAACTTAACATGTCTGGTAAATGGTTCAACGTAGTTAGCTATGGTTTGAACGACAAGGAAGAAATCGATTACGACCAAGTTGAAAAGTTAGCACTGGAAAATAAGCCAAAATTGATTATTGCCGGCGCCTCCGCCTATTCCCGCAAAATCGATTTCCAGCGTTTCCGCGAAATTGCCGATAAAGTCGGTGCTATTTTAATGGTGGACATGGCTCACTATGCCGGTCTTGTGGCTGGTGGCGCCTATCCAAGTCCATTCCCATATGCGGACGTGGTTTCGACAACTACCCACAAGACCCTTCGTGGTCCAAGAGGTGGCTTAATTTTCTGTAAGCCTGAATTTGAGAAAAAGATTAATTCGGCAGTTTTCCCAGGAACGCAGGGCGGTCCACTCCAACATGTGATTGCAAGTAAAGCTGTAGCGTTACAACAGGCTTTGCAACCTGAGTTTAAGGAGTATCAGCACCAAGTCGTTGAAAATGCCAAGGCAATGGCTGGAGAACTGGCTAAACGTGGTCTTCGCATTGTCTCAGGCGGTACTGACAGCCATGTAATGCTTGTAGATCTTCGTTCTAAACATATCACTGGCAAGGAAGCGGAAAACGTTTTGCATGAAGCCAACATTACTGTTAATAAGAACGCTATTCCTAATGATCCGGAAAAGCCTTTCGTGACAAGTGGCATTCGCCTTGGTTCACCGGCCATGACCACAAGAGGCATGAAAGAAAAAGAAGCTCGGGAAATTGCCAACTTAATTGCTGATGTCCTCGACAATCCAAAGGATCAAGAGGTGATCGACAGAGTTAAAGCCAGAGTCAAAGAATTAACAACTACTTTCCCAGTATATAAATAGAAGAAGTCCTAAGGAGAATCCATCATGATGTGTCCGTTCTGCAAGTTTCCGGACTCGCAAGTCATTGACTCCCGCTCCTGCATGGAAGGAACTGCAATTCGCCGAAGAAGACGTTGCATGAATCCTAAGTGCGGCAAACGATTTACTACCTATGAGAAGGCGACTTTAAACTTGCCCCTTCTCATAAAGCGTGATGGAATCTCCCGCGTCTCCTACAACCCCGATAAGTTGCGCAAGTCAATGGAAATTGCCCTGCGCAAAAGGCCTGTAAAAGCATCGCAAATTGATGAAGCTCTTGAATCTATAGAAACCAAACTTAGGTTCTTGAACGAAAAGGAAGTCCATACGAGCCGTATCGGCGAGATGGTGCTTGAAGAATTAAGAAAAATTGACGGGGTAGCCTACATGCGGTTTGCTTCTGTCTACCTAGATTACAAAAAACCGGAAGACTTTGTAGAAGCAATTAATAAATTGAAATCCCTTTCTGCAGAGGAGCAATCATGAGCTTTTCAGATCTTAGCTGGATGCAAAGGGCATTAAATTTGGCTGAACTTGCTCAACCTAATTGCCCACCCAATCCTGCAGTAGGTTGCGTAATTGTTAAAGACAGACAAGTCATTGGTGAAGGCTACACACAAGAGACTGGAAAGGCTCATGCGGAAGTGATGGCTTTACGTGATGCCGCTAATAGAGGTAATTCCGTTGAAGGAGCCACCGTCTATGTAACTTTAGAGCCTTGTTCGCACTATGGCCGAACTCCTCCTTGCGCCAAGGCATTAATTGAGGCAAAGCCAGCTCGAGTAGTAGCTGCATTACAGGATCCCAATCCTTTAGTGGCAGGCAACGGTCTTAAGATGCTAAAAGACGCTGGAATTCAGGTCGAATGCGGAATATGTTCCAAAGAAGCCCATGAAATGAACATCGGGTTCTTTAAGCGTATTCAAACAGGCATGCCTTTTGTCCGTACGAAGATGGCAATGAGCCTTGATGGCAACATCGCATTAAAAAGTGGCGAAAGTAAGTGGATTACCGAAGAGATTTCTCGCACGGACGGTCAGCACTGGAGAGCAAGAGTTGGAGCGATTCTGACTGGCTCAGGGACTGTTCTAGCCGATAACCCGCAGCTCAACGTCAGACTGCCTGGAACAAAAAGACAACCACTGAAGGTGATTGTCGATAGCAATTTAAAACTGAATCCTGATTCCAAGATATTCCAAGACGGTAAGGTCCTTCTTGTTTGCTCCCGCTACGATGTAGTCAAGGTAGGGAATTTTGAAGCCTTAGGAGTTGAAGTTCTCGTGTTGCCAGGTAAAGATGGCAAAGTAGACCTAAAAGCACTGATGGCTGAGCTTGGCAAACGAGAGATCAATGAAGTTCACGTGGAAGCTGGTCCTCGATTAAACGGTGCATTAGTAAAAGATAACCTAATCGATGAGTTCTTAATTTATGTCGCACCGATGTTTATTGGCGATGGAATCCGTTTGCTCGATCTGCCACAGTGCAAGTCTTTAGCGGAAGCTCCTAGGATGAAAATTGTGAGTGCCGATCTGTTGAACACAGATCTTCGAATAAGGTTAAGAGCTGCCGAAGAAAAACCATCGGCGGACAAATAAGAGACAAGAGATAAAAGATAAAAGGTAAAACGATGTTTACTGGAATAGTTCAGGGTGTAGGCAGGATTAGAGATAACGAAAAACTTGGCGATGGTCTTCGCATTATTGTTGAACCGCCAGCAGATTTCGATCTTGCTTCAGTCAATATCGGTGACTCCATTGCAATTAATGGCGCTTGCATGACAGTGGTAGAAATCGATGAAAAGCGCTTTAAGGTCGATGTGTCTGCTGAATCCCTTGATAAGACCACTGGTTTAGATGGCTGGGGTTATGTCAATCTAGAGAAAGCCATTCGTTTGGGAGATCGGCTTGATGGCCATATCGTGAGTGGTCATATTGACGGAGTGGGTGAAATTGATACTTATGAGCAAAAGGCCGAATCTTGGTTATTAGTAGTTCGTTGCCCACCTAAGCTAGCTAAATTCCTGGCCTATAAAGGATCGGTAGCCATTAATGGAGTCTCCTTAACAGTCAATGCAGTAGAAGATACTCCAGCGGGAACTAGAATCTCTATTAACTTAATTCCCCATACGGTCGAATCGACTACTTTCAAGTACAGCAAAAAGAGAGACTTAGTCAATGTCGAAGTCGATACTGTGGCTCGCTACATCGAAAGGATGTTCTCTCTGACCCAAATACCTACCCATAAATAATGGAAAAGTAAGTCCGGCGATGACGCAAACCTCGATCTAAGTGGTTTGCGTTATTTGACTGTGGGCTCTTCTTTCTTTTGGAACTTATAACAGCTGATCCCGATTTCCATTCTCTTGGAAAAGCTTTTCGATAATCGCCTTTACGCACTAAACAGGCAATTCAAGAAAGGAGGCGGTGATCGTTTTGATAAAATCCCGCCTTCAACGACAAGGAGCAGGTCGAATGCCTCTAAATTTTATTGAACCCAACAATGACGGTACAGATTTAAAGATCGGTATCGTGACGAGCCGTTTTAATGAATGGGCTTGCCAAGGTCTAATGGATTCCTGCCTTCCCAGGCTCAATGCTCTCGGAGTCAAAGACGAAAACATTACTGTGGTAACAGTACCTGGTGCTTTGGAAATTCCATTTGCCCTTAAGCAACTTGCAAAACGTGGTAAGTTCGATGCCTTTATCGCTATTGGCTGCGTTATTCGTGGTGATACTTACCACTTCAATCTAGTAGCCGACCAGTCCGCAACTGGCATTACTCTACTTATCCATGAGCTCGGCATTCCTGTTGCTAACTGCATATTGACAGTTGAAAACGATGAACAGGCCCGAGCAAGAGTGAAAGAGAAAGGTTCTGACGGTGCCAATGTAGCTGTCGAGATGGGAAATTTATATCGTTCTACAAAAGCGAAGCTTTCTCCTTTTCCAAGCTAACTAATCAATTAAAAGTAATTTTGCTTATATGTCGCGCAAATCGTCCTCAAAGGCCAAAGGTTGTGGTAAAAGTGCTCGCAGAAGAGCTCGGGAATATGCCCTCCAAGGTCTTTATGAATGGCTTATTTCAAATTCTTCAGTTGAGGATGTTGATGCGGCTGTTCGCCAAGTACCAGATTACGAAAGAGTCGACGAAGAGTTCTATAAAGAACTGTTCCACGGTATTGTGGAACAGTTCGTCGATTTAGAAAAAATTTACGAGCCCCACATCGATAGGGATATTCAAAAGCTATCTCCGATTGAAAGAGCAATTCTCCTCATTGGTACCTACGAACTTAAAAACACAGTGACGCCTTATAAAGTCATCATTAACGAAGCTGTGGAGTTAGCCAAGAGTTTCGGTGGAACAGAAGGATTTCGCTATGTGAATGGCGTACTCGATAAGCTTGTGGCTGAATATCGTCCCTATGAGGATAGGGATGAGCCAGAACCATCGAAAAAAGGCTAATACCCGATGGCCGAGGAACCACCGAGTTTGGATGAATTCTCCATCATCAAAAAATTCTTCACGTTTTCTGATCTATCTAAATCTCCTTGGTTTACTCAAGGTATTGGGGACGACTGCGCTTTTTTAGATATCGGGAACATCCGTCTAGCTATTACTACCGACATGGAGGCATTGGGGACCCATTTCCTTGATGACGCCGATCCTTACTACGTGGGCCGTAAGACACTAGCTGTCAATCTTTCCGACCTGGCAGCCGCCGGGGCGACTCCTCGGGCTTTCCTTATGAGTATTGGTCTGCCAAAAGCGGATGTCCAATGGCTAAAGCGATTTTCCAAAGGGCTCTCCGATATGGCTAAAGAATACAAC
>JAJPXW010000031.1 GCA_021205255.1 Burkholderiales bacterium | reverse complement strand
ATTTCTATCCTTAATTCCAATAGTCTTTTTGATTGGATTCAAATTATTTTCTTAACTGGATTCAATCGGGGTGTTTGACAAATTAGCAGCCTGTTCTACCGCCTCTTTTGTCGATAGCGGCATGCCTTTAAGTGCCGGAGCTATTCTTTTAAGCATTCCATTTAAAGCAGCTCCCGGTCCACATTCAAAGACGTTAGTAATGCCGTCTCTTTCCATGACACGAATGGTATCGGCCCACAAAACTGCACTGGCTACCTGATTGGCCAACGCTTCCTTAATCTCTGTAGCAGAGCTTCTGCTTTGAGTGTCGACGTTATGCAACACCTTTATTTCCGGCACTTTAATGTCAACTTCTTCAAGTCTTTCACGCAAGGCTTGCGAAGCCGGTTGCATCAGCGAACAATGGAATGGACCAGAAACTTTTAATGGAAGAGTCCTTTTAGCGCCCGCATCTTTGCAAAGTTCCTGAGCTTTTTTAAGGGCTTCGATTTGACCGGCAATAACTACCTGACCAGGTGTATTGAAGTTTACCGGCTCTACGACACCTACATCCGAAGCATTTGTGCATACTTCCTTTACCTTCTCATCGGATAGGCCGAGAACAGCCACCATCGACCCCTCACCGACAGGCACTGCCTCCTGCATTTTTTTCGCACGAAATCTTGCCAGTCGAATGGCGTCCTTAAATTTGATTGCGCCTGCGGCAACTAATGCGGAGTACTCGCCAAGACTATGGCCAGCCATCATTTCAGGCTTTCTACCGCCTAAAGACATGTAGTAGCGATAGATGGCAACACTAACGGCTAGCAAAGCCGGTTGGGTATTTACTGTGAGATCGAGTTCTTTATTAGGATCTTTTTCGATAAGCTCCCCAAGATCAAATCCAAGAGCTTCATTGGCTTCTTCAATGGTCTCCTGAACAACGGGTATGCCTTTGAAACTATCGAGCATACCAACTTGCTGGCTTCCCTGACCAGGAAATACGAAAGCAATCCTCCTATCCAACATTTTCTCCTCTTGACTTTTCCTTTGTAGTTATTGTTTCTCAGTAATAGTTTCTATTATTAGTTTTGGATTTAATAATCGCAGTTTTAATAGTTTTAGTTTTGCGCCTAGTCCTTATTCGTTTTCTCTAAAGAGTTCGGGAACTTATATGCCTCTTTACTAATACTTGAGCAGTACGCTTCCCCAAGTGAAGCCCCCGCCAACTCCTTGCAATAAGACCAGATCCCCACGCTTGATTCGACCGTCCTCCACGGCTTTATCGAGTGCCAAAGGCACACTTGCCGCAGAAGTATTTCCATGGGAATCAACGGAAACCATCATGACATCAGGTGACACTCCAAGCTTTTCGGCAACTACTTTCATAATCCTCAAATTTGCCTGATGAGGAATGAAAAGCGAAAGATCCTTTGGCGAAACGCCTGCTTTGGAAAGAACTGATTTGGCACTAGAAGTCATGCTTTCAATAGCGGCCTTAAAAACACCTTTTCCATCCATTCGGATGTAGGGGTCGCCATAAACCTTACCGTTTCGAATGTGACCCGTAACAGCAAGAATCGATTCGCCTTTCGTTCCATCGGCTTTTAATTCCCAATCCAAAATTCCAGGCTGTTGGGCTCTAGTCAGCAGCACGGCACCTGCCCCGTCCCCGAAAAGTACACAAGTTCCTCGGTCACTCCAGTCGAGCAGGCCAGAAAAAGTCTCGCTTCCCACTACCAGAATTGTATTGAGTTGACCAGCTCGAATTAAGCCATCGGCAATGGAAAGTCCATAGACAAACCCTGAGCACACAGCTTGTATATCGAAGGCTCCAGCATTAGTACAACCAAGGACTGCTTGGATTCTGCAAGCCACGCTTGGGAAGACTCCGTCTGGAGTCGTTGTCGCCACTATGATGAGATCTACGTCCTTTGGATCATACGAACCGCGAGTAAGAGCTTGTCGGGCCGCCTCTGCTCCAAGAGAGGTAGTCGTTTCGTCCCCTGATGCAAAGTATCGCGACTCTATGCCAGTTCTGGTCCGAATCCATTCATCGCTGGTTTCAATGCCTTCTTTTGCGAGTCTTTCAGCAAGTTGCGTATTGGTTACGCAATTCTTTGGTAGTTTTCGGCCTGTAGAGACAATTCTTGAATAGATTTTGTTTTCCATTAAATAGTCCTAAAACAGTCGGTTAGCTTCTCTTTAAGGAAATTGTCCCCACTACGACGAGAAAGTCCGTTTGATCTGATCGATCTACAGGCTTGCAAGGTGCAAAAGGGACTGAAATTAAGTAATAGTATCTAACAAGCCGGATTTCGACAATGTGCCATATGGCACAAAAAGGTGGTAAAACTTTCTGACTACTTCCAACATGTCATGCGGAAGTAAATTAAGTACCCTTTCAGCGACTCCTAGAGGAATTCCATAGTAAGCTTCTGCCACGGCACATGCCATATCGGCTACCGTATCCTTGTCCTGACTATTTTGAATGGCAAGTTCAAGCGCCGTTTCGAAATCCGTCGATTCAAAGAAAGCATTTAGTGCCAATGGCACGGTAATTTCAGCTTTTGACGAAACAACATCCTTATTGGCAAATGAAATTTCAAGGTCGATTGAAATCCCATTAGCTATGGAATTTTTCAGAAAGTGCCTAATTCTATCTTTTGTTCCTTTATTAGCAGCTATGAAAACACTCCCTGCAATCGCCTGCGCGCCTGCTATTGCCCACGGATGCTGGTGAGAAGGCCAAGCGGAATTCGTAGCGTTGTACATGGCTCCCTTGAGGGTCGGAGAGGCCCAACCGCATGGTGAAACCCTCATTGGAGCTCCGTTGCCCCAACTATCTCGTGCTGCCTTTGTTGGATTCTTAAGCCATTCGGTAAAACGCTTTCCATAGCCATGGTTTGGATATAAATCAGCCCACTTTCTATAGTGTCTTTCAAAATCGCTAGCTTGAGCTACATATCTTTTGTCTACGGCATCGACCAAGGTTTCCGCACAAGCCACAGTCAAGACAGTATCGTCAGTAAATACGGAAGGGCTTTCCTTTGGTTGACCACCAGCCACGGCCATAGCCGTGCCCTTAATATCGCCAATGATTGCTCCGAGCATTTCTAACACCCAAAATAAAAGCTGCCCTTTTCGAGCAGCTTTCATTGTACTAAAAGCCTAGCGTTCCAATTCCGCCGTGGGGCTCGTCTGAAACACCTAGTACTTGCTCTTAGCTATTCCTCTTCGCTAGTCTTTGTCTGAAGGACTTTCTTTCCGCGGTAGAAGCCTGTTGCGGAAATGTGATGACGTCTTATGACTTCACCAGTTGTTGGTTCTTCTGACAACTGTGGATTGGAAAGAGCGGAATGCGAACGGTGATTTCCGCGTCTGCTAACTGACTTTTTATTTTGTTGAACGGCCATGGTATCCCCACGAAATCTTTAATCCAAATATTTTAAGGAAACGCAAAGTATCCGTTTCCCTTTAAGAAAGTGCGAGATTTTACACTATTGGTCTGCCTTCCGCAAACCTTTGAGTTCTTTTAATTTTGCAAATGGATTTGTCTTGTCGGCCTCGGAATTGTCCTCTTTTTTCTTGGGTATTTCAGAAGTTGGACACTGGCCTTCATGGACAGGGAAATAAGGTATCGAAAGGAGAATTTCTTCCTCTATCCAATCGAGGATATTTAGCTTGTCGCCTCCCACAATAACTTCTGGATCCTCAGGATCTTCGAAAGGAATGGAATCGGCTTCAGCTTCAGTCTTCGTAAATCTAAATACAACATCTCTATCGATTGCTAATTCCATGGGGGTGTTGCAGCGAGAACACTCTAGTTCAAGAGTACCTTTTATTTCAACATATGCTCCAGGCCATCCAAGTTTGCCAGTCATGCCTTTTATCGTGAACGTAAATTCCCCATCTGGATTTAGAGCTCTGTCCTTTAGACGATCCATCTGCTTAACAGCAATGACCCCGCTGATTTCCTGCTCTTCTCTGGCAAGCCTATTAGTATCTACCGTTGCATTGGGCTTAATTAATTCGCTCATTTCCTCTTTGGCCGCCAAGGGCTACTCCTTTCATTACTTCGAAAATGCGCACATTACCTCACTTTAGTTCTTTCAAGAGACAAGCCAAGAAGATATCGGGCTTAATTTCTGCTTTCAATTTGTATTGATAAAAAGCAGTCGGATCGCATTTGCCCGCCTAGCACGTTCCGAAAATAGCAACTGAAATTTTTGCTATATATTTGCGCCTTCGTACTGCATTGAATTTCCATGGCCTCTTATTTATGTCATCGCTTTCGGATGGCAAGCAGTGGAAAGTCAATTCAATTTTCTAATCCTTCCCTTTCCAAGAGGAAACCATGGGTCAATCTCTACCACTAGTTCTCGCTTCCAGTTCTCCATACCGAAAAGAACTTCTAGAAAGACTGCATCTTGAATTTTCTGTCGACTCTCCTTCTATCGATGAAACACCGTTGACAGGAGAAAAACCTTACGACCTCGCATTAAGGCTTTCCAAGCTTAAAGCTCTGGCGTGTGCCAAGAATCATCCAGGAGCAGTCATCATAGGCTCCGATCAAGTATTGGATCTAGAAGGACAATGCCTAGGTAAACCAGGCAATAGAGAAAATGCTATTGCCCAGCTTTTAAAGACATCCGGCAAGACTTTGGTTTTCCAAACAGCTGTTTCGGTTATAGATACTTCAGGACAAGTGCAATCCAATGTCATTCCCACTACTATCAAAATGCGCTTTCTTAGCCAATTGGCCATTGAAGCCTATGTCGATCTTGAAAAACCGTTCAATTGCGCAGGTGCAGCAAAGATAGAAAAAATGGGCATAGCGCTAATTAAGGAGTTCTCTTCTACGGATCCTACTGCCATTATTGGACTACCCTTGATTGCATTGACCGACATGCTAAAAAAAGCAGGTATCACCGTGCTACCAGGAATTTAAGCAATGGCAAAACTAATCATGCTTCCAGTTCCCATCGCGGAAGCACCTATAGAAGACGTGTTGCCGCAGGCTGTTATTGAAGAAGCCAGGAAGCTTGCCTACTTTTTAGCAGAAAATGCAAAGACCACTCGTGCTTTTCTAAAGAAAGTGAACCATCCCTGTCCACTTTCTGAACTCTCCATCGTTGAAATTGGCCACAATCCCGAGACTTCAAAAATTGACGAGTGGCTAAAGCCCCTGCAAGAGGGCCATGATATTGCAGTGGTAAGCGAAGCAGGCTGTCCCGGAGTGGCCGATCCCGGTGCCCAGATTGCTAGACGGGCAATGAAATTAGGCTTTGAAGTCAAGCCATTAGTCGGCCCCTCTTCAATACTTCTCGCCTTAATGGCTTCCGGGCTGGATGGTCAGCACTTTAGATTTTGTGGCTATTTACCGATTAAAGACGGCGAAAGGGTTACGGCCATCCAACGACTTGAAAAAAGAAGCTCCGAAGGTCAGGGAGAAACTCAAATCTTTATTGAAACTCCTTATCGTTGCAACACTCTTTTGGTATTCTTAAAGACAATTTGTCAGCCAGAAACGTTAATTACTGTCGCATCAGACATAACAGGTCCACAGGAATTTATCAAGACGCAGACTGCCGAGGAGTGGAAAAAATCTTCTATTACCCTTCCGAAGTTGCCTGCGATCTTTCTTCTTCTTGCGCAGAAACGGACAAGTAGTTCAGGATCTCGTCGAAGGAATGGGCAATAAAAGCCGGATTAAAGGCTTTCATTTCTTCTTCCGAACGAGCTCCAAATGTAACGGCCATAAAGTCGACACAAGCGTTTATGGCTGTCTGCCCATCGTGCGCTGAGTCTCCGATCAAAATGGCTTCTTCCTTAGTTGCCCCCTGCCTTTCCAGAAGAATATCAATCATTAATGGATCTGGCTTCGAAGCGCTTTCATCAACGCAAATCGTATCGTCGAAAGTCTTATCCAGCCCAAGGCGATCATTAAATCTTGCAAGTCCTCTTCGCGCTTTGCCTGTAGCGATAGCTAGCTTATAGCCTCTTCTTTTAAGTTCATCGAGCATTTCCTGAGCACCAGGAAAATAACCAATTGAAGGATCGACCTTGAAAAAATAGTCTACGTAGAAGTCGTAATAATCCTTCGACATGTGCTCTGGAAAT
>JAJPXW010000289.1:2545-6109 GCA_021205255.1 Burkholderiales bacterium | reverse complement strand
ATTCACTATTTTTTCACTTAAAAGATTTTGGAATCACGTTTTTCCCTTTTTTATCTTATTTCCTAAAATGGGTTTTTGCCTCAATTAGAAAGAGATTATGAAATACTGGTAATCTTTAACATTTACTTTTTCAGCTCTATCACCAGGTAGAGACGCTTGAGCTTAATCCTCGCGTCAGCGTTTTAAATTGAAAGTCGACGACAATGTGCTCCGAGTTCCTCTTCCCTAGGTAGGCATCGACCGTCCTACGCAGCTCCTCAATGCTATCGACTTTGTCAGAAAGGCCCAGCTTTTTAGGCTGCTGAAGCCGATTTCGGCTATATTTAGCCCCGATCATCTTTGGCGATCGTTACTATGTATGTGTCGTCCATGAGGCCTCCTGGTGAGGAGGGGATTTTCTGTTTTCCCATGGAGGCGAAAAACATCACGTTACTGTCTACTAGTCTAAAGCTTCTACTTTCCAGGCCAATGGCTTTATATGGACTCGTTTTTGCTCACGACGAAACATGATGTATCCAATTACCAATAATGGTACTAATTCAGTGAGTGTAGAGCCCAAAGCTCGCAGTTAGAGACCGAGAATAACCAACTTACTTATAGACTGCGCTCTTAACATTCACCTATATCTAGGAGGTAGATTATGAAGCATTTGCTTCTCAAAACGCTAACTGCTACGGCAACTGCTTTGTTGATAGCAACTCCAATGGCACAAGTTTCTGCTGAACCGACACCTGATACCCAGTTAATGGCTCCGGAAAAGCTTATCGCAGCAATTAATGATTTGAAGTGCGACCAGCAACATTGCAATCAGCAAGAGCTGAACAGATTAACCATTAACCTGATTGCTTTGACACAGAATCAGTTAATACTTCCTGCCGACTCTGCCGCCTTGTTTGTAAAGATTATGAACACAAGCATTGAGTGCCAGAATGCAAAATTAATACCAGGACCAGGCGGAATGTTGCAACCTGTTCCAAAAGCTCAATAACTATTAAATGAAATAGCCAGTAGAAAGAACTGAAACTGGCCATAGTGAGAGTAGCCTTCCATGAGGACCTTTGTTTTCTTGGAAGGCTTTGTTTTGCCGGAGTGCTGAGTTTTTATTGAGCTCCGAAAAGTGAAATTGGAAAGTCTCTGAAGATTTTGAATTTGGGTTGGATAAATTTTGCAAGTGTGGTGCAGTACTATTAACTGGCAACATTAATAGTTACAAACTCTTTTACTGGCCTAATCAGCTAGACCGATAATAGGCGAGCCTCGTCTTAAAAGTTGTTTCGGTCAATGCTTCAAAATTGCTCAGGGTTTCATTAAATTCATTCAATATTTTCGGCTAAAGAAGATTGTTGATTCTCAAATGTTTGAGCCTGTTGCTTCTTATATTTCTAAGCTGGAAGAAATCTCCCAGCTTTAGAAATATTGAATGAAATGAACGCAATTTGGATCTTGTCTACTTAGACTTGGATTTGGCTATATTGGCTAGTTCAGCAGCCCGAATCTTATTCCAATCATTTATGCAATCTTGCTCCAAAATTTCCCCTTGCTGACCAAAGGAAAGCCCGATTGAACCATTGCCACAAATGAAATCTCTATTGACTAGCCATTGCTTTTGTGATGCTTGAAGGGCATTCTTGTCTTCTGCCTTTGCAAGTGCCTTCTTGAAATTGTTCCGCATAAGCTGCTCGGGCTTCTTGCTGTTGCGAAACGCTGTAGGTAAAATGGAAATGGCAACTCTGTTGTTCCCTAATATAAGTAAACCTTGTTCCTCCCGTAACATGGTAATCAGAAATGAAGTGTCCTCCTTGTCCGGATTAGGACTGGAAAGGAATTTAGCTACGTTCTTCTCTAAGTCTGAGTCTCTTGTTCCTTCTGCATTTAATTCAGTCTCTAGCTTTTTGCGAGTCTTCTGGCTTTTAGTGGAAGCAATGGCTCTCTCGTAAGTAGATTTAAGTACTTTTACTAAATAGTCATTCTGTTCAAGTAGACAACGTGCGGCTTCGCCAAGTTTTGCTTCGTTCCATTCGTAGCTAGCACAGACTCCTGCAGGAAAATAGGAGGGCTCTGGAGCTCCGATCCTTTCTTCCATTTCTTTAACTATATCGCAATAGGGGAGCCCCGCATCGCAAACCAATTTATAGTAATCGCGGGCTTTTGCATAATCCTTCTGCCCATATTCATTTCCATTTTGTCCAGCATATAGCTCGGCAAGATTAAGGCAGGCACTGGAGTATCCCAATGCACAGGCTCGGGTCAGAACTTTTATACCTTTTGCAAAGAGTATAGCGTTTTCGCTGCGATCCTTGTTTTCAGGATCTGCTACGGACGAAAAGTAATTAGTGCCAAGTTCAAAACATGCCAAAGCGTAGCCGATGTCGCAGGCCTTTTCATTAGCTTCTTCTGCTTTTTTAATATTCTCTTTCTCTTTTACGTAATACTCTTGCGCTTTTGTCTCGTCCTTTGGTAAGTATTCTCCGCTGGAGTAAAAATAGCCCATTCTTTCGCAGCCACGTTCTGATCCTAAGTTACAGGCTTTGGAAAAATACTCTACGGCTTCCTCGGGGGATTTAGGATTCCCTAGGCCAATATAGTAGGACTGCGCTAAGTTTTCGCACGCTTGCTCATTATTCAGGTCACAGCCTTTGGCATAGTATTCGGCAGCTTTTTTATAAGAAAACTCGCCTACTACTCCTGTATAGTAGCCTTTACCTAAGAGATAACATGCTTGCCCATCATTTAGCTGGCAGCCTTTGGCATAGTATTCGGCAGCTTTCGGGTAAGAAAACTCAACTCCTAGACTGTTGGCATAAAGAGAGCCGAGTTTTACACACGCTTTACCAGATTCTTGTTCACAGCCTTTACTGAAGTATTCGATTGCTTTCTTGTAAGACTGCTGGACGCCTTGGCCTGTTTCGTATTGGATACCTAAGTTAGTACATGCCTCACTAATATTTAGCGCACAGCCTTCAGCATAGAAGTTAGCTGCTTTCGTATATGACTGTTCGACGCCATGTCCATCAACATACAAAACACCCAGGCTAGTGCACGCCATGCCATCATTTAATTCACAGCCTTTCGAATACGAGTCAGCCGCTTGCACATAAGACTGCGTAACGCCTTGGCCCTTAGCGTAGGAAAGACCTAGGTTATAGCAAGCACTCCCACTTTTTTGTTCGCATCCTTTTGTGTAGTACTCAACCGCCTTAGGATAGGATTGTTCAAAGCCATGTCCGTCTTCGGATAAGACACCAAGACCGAAGCAGGCATCTCCATCCTTTAGGTCGCATCCTTTTGTAAAGTATTCAGCCGCTTTAGGATAGGACTGCGCTACACCTTGCCCATTGGTATATAGGATTCCTAGGTTGTTGCATCCCATCCCAAAATTCATTTCGCAAGCTTTGGCATAGGAGTCTATTGCTTTCTCCAAGGACTGGGAAACACCTTGTCCTGCTTCGTACAATCCACCTAGGTTATTGCAAGCAGCTCCAGAACCAAGCTCGCAGCCTTTTGAATAATAATTAGAGGCTTTTTCAAACGATTGCTTGCCTCCTGAGCCAACATAAAACTTGG
>JAJPXW010000289.1:0-2535 GCA_021205255.1 Burkholderiales bacterium | reverse complement strand
CCCTATCCTTGGTTCTTGGTTATCTAAGTGCAGTAGTCTACTTTTCAGTGTAGATAGGAAGCTCAGGTATCAACCTTTTTCGGTATCTACCCATTCCTTTCCAAAATTGTTAGTGAATTCTCACTTCATGTAAGATTTGGGCGTGGTCTACCAACTGGAGGCAAAAGAGATTACAAGCAAACGCTTTCGCAACTTTGATATAACTTAGTTTGCGCAATGGTTGATATAAGGTAGGCGTAGTATTTACGAAACCGTAGCCAATAAACAAATATCTTCTGCTGTTCAGGGTTCCGGCCTTTCGAACTCCTTCTTTGGCCAATTGCCAACAAATCTGAGCCCTTGAGTATTCAAGGCAAATAATCAATGCTACTAGCCATTGGGCTTTTGTTTTACATGGAATCAGGGCTAAGGAAGTCAGAGGTCCCTAGAACTTCAGAAGAATTTGAAGACTGCTATTCAAAAATACGAACCTATCCTTAGTGACGATATTTCACTCACTAAGGTCTGCAGTAAGACCGGTTACTACAAACTTTCCCCTTATTAGGTCTCTGGAAGTGGTTGAACTTCCTCAGTGTTCTGATTTACTTTTTCTCTGGCCACAAGCTCCATAACTTTCTTGGCTAGTTCGATTCTAGGCTGAGCACTTTTAAGATCGGCCCATTCTCCTGTGGGATGGTGCGAGCCTCCACCAATCACACCCATGGAACAGACTGCCGCAGCTCCAGCGGCGGAATATTTATTTGCATCGGAAGAGCCACCAGAGGAAACCCAACGAATTTTAGGTTGCTTTAGTTCTTTAGAAGCCTCGTCAATCAATTCAATCAGTTCTTCAGATTGAGGAGTGACTGATAGGACGTACGAGTTTCTATAGTGCAGGGTGCATTTAATGTCCTTTGCAAATCCTCCATCGCATAGTTCCTGGACTTCTTTCAACACTGCGTCACGAGATGCATGGTCATTAAATCTAAAGTCGACTTTAAGGCTTGCATAGTCTGGAATGACATTAATTGCAGTGCCTGATTCTGCCATGTCGGCATTTAAAGAAACGTGAGGATACTTGTCTCCAACTGCTTTTATTTGCGGAATGGCTATAGCCATAGCCTCAAGCGCATTTCTTCCGTAGCCGGAGGCACCAGCATGGGCTGTTCTTCCATGGAATTCAAAATATAGATCGATTACGCCTCGACGGGCTTTAACTGCAACATTCTTAGGACCGCCTGGTTCATAGACTAGAACTCGTTTGGACTTTTGACCGATTTCCATTAGCTTGGCTGTAACACAGTCACTGCCATCCTCTTCAGCAGGATTGACGACTATGCCAATACTAAGCAGATCTTTGATTTCTTTAGGAATTCCTTTAGCAATCCACCAGACGGCAGTTAAAGAAGCCTTTGCATCGCTGACTCCTGCGCCATGAGCTATGTTCTTCTTATCTACTGTCAGTGGATATTTTTTAGCGTTTCCAACGACTTGGACAGTGTCGGCATGAGCGCTTAGCACAATATCGAATTCATCTGGATTCTTCTTGTTAGTTGCTAGAAGAATGTCTCCTTTCCCATCGCAGTTGTACTTCGTAACATACCAGCCCTCACTGGAAAGGCGCTTTGCCATGATATCAATAACTTTATTTACGCCAGGCAAATAGCCAGTCTTCGTATCAATATTGACTACTTCCCGAAGATCAGAAATAAAACTTTGCATAGGGAAGGATTCCCTAGCTGTCGAACTGCAGGCAAGAAGACTAATAGATAAAGAAACTGCTAAAAGACCGAGTTTTTGCTTGGAAGTAAACATGAAGTAAGTTCCTCCGGGCATAGAAGACAGGCAATCTACTAAATTGTAAGTGGATAAAGGGGCTGTCTATGTTTTCAAATGAAAGAGATTTTTAGAATCGTAAATCCTATGGTTCTAAGTCGTTGTTTTGGCATGTAATTTCCTATAGTTGCGAAAGCTTCGAGCCACTGTCAACAGGCTGTGGCTATCTAAATTTCCAGCTGAATTGTCACCTCTAACTGGAATCGAGTGGTGAAAATAGGTTTCTTAGTCCTGTAGGAACACGTTCTAGTCACATTGGTGCAAATGCGAAGGCAACAAAATATGTTGCTGGAATAATGACAGAATTTTTAGTTGTGGAAAAGAAAAGCATTTAATAACAATAAGTTATCCTGCTATCGATATCTTGGCCACATCGCAGACGGCACGTGCCTTTTAGATTTGCTCAGGAAGCCTTGATACTAAAGGGCTTGTAAAAGATCTGGTGTGATTTCAATCAGGAAAATTCTTAAAAGTTACCTTTTGTACCCTTTCTTGAACCCTATCCGAGAAGGGAATCTTTTCTAAATGAGTGGAGATTGATTTTGTGTGAGCTTTTAGGCTTACAAGGATAGAAAAAATTCCACAGTATCTTTGCTCAAGTCAACGTTATCTAGGTTTTAGAGGCAATACGCAAGGCAGTACTGGTGCTACCCGTTGCTGCTAGTCACTATAACTTGAAGAGTTTCAATCAGTAATCGTATTGTGAAAAAGCCTCAGGTA
>JAJPXW010000293.1 GCA_021205255.1 Burkholderiales bacterium | reverse complement strand
GTCGGCCTCTAGCTTATTAATCTCATATTCATTACCATTTTGGAAGTTTATCAACATAGGCATGCACATGGTTTTTCCGGAAATAACGTCTTCTCGGTGATATCTCCATTCCTTTGACTCAGTCGGCACAAACGAGTAGTTGACTTCTAAATTTAATAGAGACTTGGAAGTAGCCTGAATATCTATCCCGTGTTCCTTTAAATAATTTGGCAAGTCAAAAAGCCTTAGATATTGCTCTTTGAAAGGAGACTGGAGGATTTCGGATAAGTGTATAAATTTGAACCGAACTATTTCTCCTAAAAATCCAATAAATAAAGCTTCAAAAAGGATGTCTTGAGAGAGGTTTTCTACGTGTTTCCTAACCTGAATATTTCATTCCGGAATCTGTGATTTGCGTCCCGGTACGCTAGTGCCGGGATGCGTTTTCACTACCAAAAGGCGCTCCTATTTTACTGGAGATTCCGCTTAAAACTTTGTGTATATTTATATTTCCTTATGATTCATGGCGTTATGTTTTAGAATAATTTTATAATTGAAGCTGTCTTAACTCCTGAGTAAATGCCAAATGTTAATGCAGACTTCCATAATGTCGGCTTCGGGAAAGCCAGTCCACGTCGATACAGGCAATAAAAATGTAACAAGCTACGCTACCATACCCTTTATCGGTAGTTTTACTAAGTCCCATCCCCTGTTCACGTCAACTTCAGATGCCCTGGCCGATCTCACAGGGAGAACTTTCAATCCCCTTAATGTATATACGGACAAGGATCTGCTGTTGACGAGAGTGATAATGACCTTTGCGGACCTACCGGCACTTGACGACGTGAACCTAGCCAAGCAAGACCCCCTGATCAGGGAGACCATCGGTAGGCTGCCCAGCCCGGCGACCCTATGCCGCCAGGAGATGGCTATTGGTTCAATTTGCGAAGCCGAAAGGGACAGGAAACTGAACGGTCGCAGAATAGAAGACTTGCCAAAGCACGATCCGGACGCCATTGGCAGCGAGTTCTTCGACAAGTGCAACGATCTTCTGCTCAAGGACAAGTTGAGGAGAATTCCAAAGTATCCCAAGTACCTAGTGCTAGATGCCGACTCCACGTTCATCAAGACCGATGGTAGGCAGCAAGGAGCCTCCTTCGATGGCAAGAATCGTGCCAACGGCTATTTTCCGCTGCTGTGCTTTCTGTGCGGTGAGATCGTCCATATACAGCACGCCTCCGGAGCCACCGATGGAAGAAGGCTGCTGGAGAACGACCTTGAAGGCATTATCGACAAAATACGTGTGAAGTTTCCCAATACCCCTATTGTGCTTCGCGCCGATGCCGGATTCAACTCCCAGAAACTCGTCGATATCTGCAACAAAAAGAAAATCTACTACCTTATCGGCTACACAGGAAAAGCTCCCGCCATCGACATGGCCTGCGAGCGTATCAGGGGCAAAGTGGTTGGACCGGCGACAGCCTACGTCAGAGGGCTGCCCGCCAAGCTCTGCCAAGTCATCTGGCCGGCCGAGACGTTCGAACTTGGCGATCTCAAACCATTGGATAGGCCAATGGCCTTCTGCGGCAAGGTCGAAGGCTACCAGTCCGATAGCTGGACTGGCCCGAGGGATCTCTACTACAGAATCCAAGTGAACGAATCCTACGATGTGGACTTCAGGTTCGTGCAGACGAACATTCCTCCAAACAGGATCAAGTTCTTCTGCGACAAGATGGGCACCTCCAAGAACTACTGCAAACCCGAGGATTGCTACGAAAGCAGAGCCGGTGCAAAAAGAGCGATAGACCTCTACTACGGGCTCTACTGCTACCGCGGCAACTGCGAACGCTGGATCAAGGACTACAAGGATTGCTCGTTTGGCCCAAACCTGAGCGCAATGAACTTCTTCACCAACTGGTTTCGACTATTGCTCGGGGCCATTGTGCAGCACATCTTCAATGCCTTGAAGGAAATGGCGTTCCTGAAGGAAAGCCACCAGCCGCAGTGGTACAAGGCCAGCTTCGGTCGATTCCTGAAGGAGCTGGGCAGGCTTCCGGCACTCCTGAAGCGCTACCGCAGGTGCCTTCTGGTCTCGACGGCCACCATGGAAAATTCTAGAAAAAAGGCGTTTGAAGCGGTCGTAAAAGTCTCCTATTAACCTTCGTGAGGGCGAACCCTCGGCTCTCTAATTTTCTGGGGGTTAGGGGGTAGTCTACCCTAAAACAGCCATTTTTAGCAGAAACCCTTATATAAAAAATGGGGTTGGAGCCCTTTGACCGTCCAAAATTTAGCTTTAAAGCGGTTTTAACAAGAGGATGAAATATCCGGGTTAGGATTCCACCCTTTAGATGGGTTATCCAGATGGAAAAATACACGATCATGCTAACTAGGGAGGAGGTTGATAGGCTTAATGCAATCACTTCCAAGGGTACCGTCAAGGCGAAGATTGCCCACCAGGCCAGGGCACTTCTCCTGCTTGATAAGGGCGAATTTACAGATGGGGACATGACTATTAAGGAGACGGCCAAGGCCACCGGCCTATCCGTCAGGTCAATTAACAACTTGAAGAAAGGCCTGGTGGAGAAGGGTCTGGAAGCTATTATTAACCCACCGCCATACGGCAAATCAAAAAGACCCATCAAGTTCGACGGCGACATCCAGGCCAAAGTGACCCAATTAGCCTGCGAGAAGGCCCCGGACGGGCGCAACCGCTGGACTCTCAGGCTGCTGGCCGACAAAATGGTGGAATTGAAATACGTCGACAGCATCTCCGAGATGACCGTCCATAGGCTGCTAAAAAAACGAAATTAAACCCCACCTGAGCGAGTACTGGAAAATCCCCCCTGAAAGGTCGGCTGAGTTCGTCGCCGCCATGGAAGCCGTCTTGGAAGTCTACAGAAGAAGATACGATCCATTTTTCCCGGTCGTATGCATGGATGAAAGTCCCAAGTCGCTTTTAATGAATGTGCAAGAACCGCTACCGACAAAGCCTGGAGCGGTGGCCAAGGTCGACCACGAGTACATCAGGTGCGGCGTGGCCGAGATTTTCCTAGCCGTCGAACCCCTTGTCGGTCGCTGGACTGTCAGCGTCACTGAAAAGAGGACAAAAATCGACTGGGCGCACTTCATCAAGCACCTAGTGGACGTTGTCTATCCAAAGGCAAAGAAGATAACGATCGTCCTGGACAACCTCAACACCCATAAAATCTCTTCCCTCTACGAAGCCTTCCCTGCCGAGGAAGCGCTTAGGATCGCAAGCAAAATCCAATTGGTGTACACACTGTTATGTGCATATGCACATAAGGGCGTTTATGCACGGTAACTAAAAATGCACAGCTGAGAGGCTCCAATTGCGTAAATTCAAGTCACAGGGGCCTCGGGTCTGTGCATAACCCAACTTCAATCCATCAAGAAAGTCCAATAGGTCTTGTTCTTTTTGTCCGTCCTCTGCTGGTTGCACTTCTCCTAGTCGGGACATAACTTTGGAGAATAGATCCTCCTTGGTCTGGTTATCGGCCCTTACGTATGCCATCGTGGTATCAATATCAACAAGCCCTAGGAAGTCTCGGATGATGAGGACGTTCCCACCTGCCTGCAGCATATGCATCACTTTGATGTGGCGGAGCATATGGCAGTTGATCTTGGCGGTAAAGCTGGCGTCCAAACGCGTGGCTTCAATACCGTACGGATTGAAAAGAAATAATTCGCCACCAATTTCTTTTTATGACCAGTCGATGGTAGGAGGATATTGTAAGAAATTAACAAATCAGAGGAGCTGGCTGTGCATTTTTAGTTACTGTGCATAAACGCCCCGCCATGGCTCCTGGCTGAACATTGCCGAAATTGGCTTTAGCAACTTGCAAAAGCAATTCCTTCCCTTGACAGTTGGAACCATTGAGGAGCTAAGACAGGCAGTTGAGCCGTACGTGGCCATGAAAAACACCCAGCCTAAGAATATAGACTGGCAATTCAAGACCGAAGATGCCCGCATTAACCTAAAGAGGCTCTACCCCAAGCATTAAGTGTGCAAGAATTAATGTTTTGGTCTACTAGTCTAGACATGAGGGAAATAAGTGTTTGAGATTTGGGTCGGGTTTTACTATCTACAGCCTATTGCTACTGAAAAGAAGCCTGAATTCAAAAGAGACCATAAATAGCTGGTCTAGGCTACGTCAAGTTGTCAATTTCCTTTGGCTATAGCGACCTAAATGAAGGTGCAAGGAGGAAGAAATGGTATTTACGTTTTGAGATTCCTCGCTGGCCCTAGTGGACGGTTTCTCACATGGTGTATTTCTTTTTTGCAAATTTTAGGTTAAATGTTGCAATATTCAGATCAATTTTTGTGCAAAATCAATCTATAGTTCTTAGCAACCCAAAATTTGCAACCATGTGATATACCCCACTTGCTCGCTTTCCCAACCTATTGAATAAATTTGAAAAAATTTCCAAAATTTTGAAATTTCACCAAAAAGCTGATATACCCCTGGGGTATATCAGCTTGGAGAATTTCAATGCTAAGCAAGGAAAGACCTAAAGTAGCCAACCTTCCACTACACGCTAGCCTTGATTTCCATCACGGAAGATGGAGAGTTTATTTCGCATACACTTTTTCAGTGAGGGGAAAAAGAGGCCAGGAGAGAGACTATATAGGGCACGTTGAAACTCCCAATAATATTTTCGTACCTAACGAATTCTATGCGACCAAGCATCCGCCCTACCAGCCACGGGATCCAAGCCGCTGGAAAAATCCGGAGATGAGAAAAAGGGCTGCGCTTGCAGCTAAGGAGCGTGAACTGGTGGAGCAGCCACCAGTTAACGTAGCCGATCTTGAAATCCAAGGCGACTACTCCAGAATTGTCGGTGCCAGCGCGTTAGCCGTCAAGCTATTGGAGCTTTCCGGAATGAGTGCGGATGTAGGTAGATATGTATTCCACGGCAACGTCAAGGAGACCATGGATCTTATTAACCTTGCTTTACACACCGCGTTGACGGCCAAGCCCAACTATCTGGCCTTTACCGATTCCGGAGTATGGAAGTACATTGGCCATGGCTGCATCGACGCTCCCGAATCAACGCTGTTTCTGCACTCCATTGGACAGGACCTGGATTTGTCAATCGATATCGGCAAAGCCAGAGCAGCGAGACTTAAGAAAGACGAGCTACTGGCTCTGGACGGCACCAAGATCACTAGCCACTCCAAGCAGATCTCGATAGCGGTCCTGGGCAAAGACAAGAAAGGCGGCTACGACACGCAGATTAGCTTCTCCGTCATAGTGAACAACCACCGTGGAGCGGCTGTCTGCTACCACTATTTCGCCGGCAACACCCCGGACATTTCCACTCTGGAGGATTTCCTGCACTTGTGGGACTCCATCGGCGTCAAGTCTAAGAATCCCATTATTGAACTGGACCGTGGCTACGGCAGCTCCGGCACTCTGGTTACTTTGGACGTGGAAGGCTACCGCTTCATCATCGGACTGAGATCCGACTTGAAGCAGGTGGAAGGTATCGTTGAAAAGCGCTACAGCGATTTCTACGAAATCAAGAACGTGCTGCCACGGGATCCGTACTATGGGGTACACTCACCCAAGACTTTCGAATACGATGGCGTGAAGAGGGATTTCGAAGTCTACGTTTACCGCAACCCGAAGGTTGAGACCAAGGAGGCCCAGCACATCGTGAACGAGCTCGATAAGTTCGAAAGGAAATGGAACGCGGGGGACTACGACTGGGAATCGAATTTGCTGAAGTACTACGAGTCCCCAAGAGCCCACCAGCCATTGAAGAGAGACGACACTAAGGTCGAGCTGGAGAACTACACCAAGGGCTTCTTTGCCATCGCCACCAATCTACCGGGCCTGAGCTGTGAGGAGGTTCTGCATAAGTACGCCTTGAGAAACGAAGTTGAAGTGGTGTTCGGCAATATGTTCGACCATTTGGTCGACACCACCAGGGTTCATTCGCTGTCGTCGCTGGAGGGTCTGATGCTGGTCATCTTCGTGGCGTTGGATATTCTCACTTCGCTTAGAAGAAGAATGAACAATCCGATGCTGCCCCTTTCCAAATATAAAGGCAGGCTCGTGCGGCAGGAATACACCATTTCGAAAATCCTCAGGCAGCTCAATACCATCATGATCC
>JAJPXW010000034.1 GCA_021205255.1 Burkholderiales bacterium | reverse complement strand
GTTCTGGGGTAATAGGTAGATACTGTGCAATTGGATGTGGAATCAATGGGGGATTAAAAGACTCTCCTCCGCCATTTCCACCTTCTCCGCCCATCATCGGCATGTCCATCATTTGGGAGAACGCTAGACCGCTAGCAAGTGTCAGGGCTGCTAAAACTAAAATTTTCTTCATTACAACTCCTTGAGGGATTTTGAGCACTTTTACTTACGTGCATCTACACTCAATTTAACTCTTTTTTAAGGATTATTTCCAAAGTTTTCGCACAATATGTGCATGAGTTTTGCTAAAAGTAATTGAATACTCACTTTCATACATAAGCGATAACCCCGCTTCCAAGAGCAGAAAACCATATAAAGATTGTTATAAAAAATCCACAACTAGCGACTAATTCTCTTAGGAAACTTTATCTAAAGTATTCTTAGAAGAGAGAATCCAAGACAGCTTCTGGTCTAAATACGCTTCCATCTTTAGAACTTGTCATCCTTCTTACAAAAGATATCGTCGATAGGCCAACTGATGAAAAGAAGGGTCAGTGAAGAGAGCGTTTCAATTACTTCTTTCGTGTTCTTCTTCTAGTGGGCTTCTTCTTATCGTCTTTGAATGACAATCCAATTATGCCTCCTGGCATTATCCTAAGTTCCCACTCGTTAGTGCCGTCCTCTCCTTTTTGACTGGCAATCAAGTTGTCATCTTTGGGCTGTGGCTTTTGATCTTCAGTGTTTTTCTTTTCTGGCATTTTGGTATTCTCAAATTAACTATTAGTCATCAAGTTCGTCGTCTGTAATAGAAGGGTTGGGTTTATATTCACCGACTACTGACTCAATCCCATTAGGTACCGTTTTTTTTCAGGCTCGATAGTTGGTTAATAGAGAGACCTGTGAAATCGGAAACATCCTTCATTGTGTTCCATTCTGAAGGATCTCTATTTTTATCTAAGCGTAATAATGCATTAGCAATGACGAACTGACGCTCCGGGGAGTCAGGGTCGTTAATAATGCGTTCTAGCTCTTTACGTTGGACTTCACTTAACTGAATATCGTATTTATATAGCCTGAACTTGTTGCTAGATTTATTTTCCATCGATGCCATCGACTTGGCCTGTATCGGCAAGGCGTTAAGTTTAGGGTGCCATGACAACTTTAATGAAAAGCAAGCCTAACAATGAGCCTTCTTAGCCAGATACCTACTTTCTGGCAAGTCTGTTTTCTTACCAGATTCCTAAAAGCAGTATTTAAATTGGTGTGGCCACAAATTTTTCTTTTGGATACTGAGAATCTGGAATTGGGAATTCCCCTAGGAGTGGGTAATCGAAAACCCATTCCACTAAATCCCTGAGATGTGAATTTCTTGAGGTTTTCTTCAATGGCCAGGTTTGCCCCCTCTTCTAACACCTGCTATAAGATAACTTTTCCATTACTGGAAAACGCACAATACCTAACTCTATTCTGGTTCTCCAATACAAAAGCACAAGGTGTTGTGTATATCTAGATTTGCTAATCATATATCTATTTAAAGAGTGGTCATGGAAACAGCACCAAACGATGCGGAACTGAAGGACATCCGAATCCCTCCATATTCCAAAGAAGCTGAAAATGGAGTCCTCGGTTCGCTTCTTGTTGACAACGGCACTATGGACATGATCTCGACCCGGATTCGGGCCGATGATTTCTACGATTATGGAAACCGACTAATCTATCAGGCAATCTATGATCTTATTTCTTCTGGCCGTCCTGCCGACGTCATTACGGTATTAGATGAATTTAATGAAAAATTCCAAAAAATAAAAACTGGTGGCTTCGAATATTTAAATAGGATGGACGACTTCAATCCTGGAACAGCCAATATTATTCGCTACGCTTAAATTATTCGCTACCGTGCTATTCGCAGACTTCTTATTAGCGTAGGTAACGAAATAGTGGCCGAAGCCTTTAATGCGGAAGGTAAGGATGCAACTGAACTTTTAGATTCGGCTGAAAAGAAAGTGCTAGCGGTTTCCGAGCAACTCGGTCAAGCAAGCAGTTCGTTTATTTCTTTGAAGCATGCCATTAAAAATGTCCAGGAAGAAATTGATGAACTGAAGAAAAATCCTCTTCAAGAAGGTCAGACTCGCGGCATCAGTACTGGATTTGTCGATATCGACCGTATGACGGACGGCTTGCATCCTGGTCAGTTAATCATTATTGCTGGCAGACCTTCAATGGGTAAGACGGCCTTTGCCTTGAATATTGCCGCTAACGTAGCTCGTAATTCGTTGCCAGTCGGCATCTTCTCACTGGAAATGAGAGCTGAAGAATTAGCCATTCGTCTAATTAGCGCCGTCGGCCACATTCCTCAGGATGAATTGAAGAGCGGCAAGATTTCTGAGAATAATTGGACTCGCTTTTACGATGCTTGCGAAGAGTTGGTTGCAGACAATATCAATATGCAAATCGACCCTTCTAGTACTCTAACGTTATTTAATATCCGTTCGCGAGCTCGCCAGCTAAAAGTCAGATGTGGCAAATTAGGTTTACTTGTGGTTGACTACCTGCAGTTAATGTCTTCCGATAACTCCAGAGCCAACGAAAATAGAGCAACTGAAGTTGCAACCATATCAAGAGGATTAAAAACACTAGCTAGGGAATTGGAAGTTCCTGTCATCGCACTTTCACAATTAAGCCGTAAAGTCGAAGAAAGAAGAGATAGCAAGCGACCAATGATGAGCGACTTGCGTGAATCAGGCGCAATTGAACAAGATGCAGACGTTATTATTTTCCTGCACCGCGAAGCTGTCTACGAATTGACTCCGGAAAACGAAAAAGAAGCTGAAGTCATTATTGGAAAGCAAAGAAGCGGTCCAACAGGCATAATTGAGATGGTGTACGAAGGCCAATTCACTCTCTTCTTAAATAAAGCAAGAGAGGAGTGGACTTCAAACGGACAAGAATAAGGAGAAGTCAGGAAAATGTGGTGGGACGCTACTTTATGGACAATAGCCATAGCCATGATTTTAATTGGACTAGTAGGAACGGTAGTTCCTATTATTCCAGGGCTCATATTTATGTTTTTAGGCTCTTGGCTTGCGGCATCCATAGACAATTACCAGCAAATTAGCGTTTTTATGGTAGTAGTCATCGGCATCTTGGCAGCACTAGGAGCAGTTGTCGATTGGGTAGCCCAATCCATGGGAGCAAAAAGAGCTGGGGCTTCCAAGCTAGGAATTATCGGTTCTGTCGTAGGAACTATCCTCGGAATATTCTCAGGCCTGTGGGGTCTTATCTTTATGCCGTTGCTAGGAGCTGCTATTGGTGAGTTCCTCAGTAATCAAGACATGGTAAAAAGCGGGAAAGTAGGTTTTGCCACTTGGCTTGGCATGATAATAGGCATCACTATTAAACTAGGACTTGCATTTACGATAATTGGTCTGCTTGTCGCCGATTATTTAATTTAGAACGACTATTTAGAACAACATTGCCATTGATTGGCAGGATAAGAAAAATGCCTTTGCCCAAAGCTCCGCAAAAGCGCGGTTCAATATTAAAAGATCTACCCGAGCAGCTTGATTCCTATGAGGAAATGCAGGAAACCTTGAAGGCTAAGGCTGCCCCTAAAAAATCGGCTTCTAAAAAACAGATTAAGGCAGCTCCGAAAGCTGCTCAAGCAACTCCGGTTGTAGAGGAAGCGCCGGTTATCGAAACGGTACCTCCTTTGGAAAAAGCTCCGGTCAAGTCGATGCAGGACGAAGAGAGAACTTTGTCCGACAGCCAACAGACGCATACAGCGTCCTCTAGGAAGCGCCGCAAAGCTATACACGGTAAAGGAGCTATCCTCTATGTTCTAGATACCAATGTTCTGCTCCATGATCCTTCAAGTCTTTTCCGTTTTAAGGAGCACGATGTCTACTTGCCGATGATTACCCTAGAAGAACTAGATAATCATAAGAGCGGTAGAACTGATGAAGCTCGTAACGCTAGGCAAGTCAGTCGTTCTCTTGACGCTGTCATGCAGCATCTATCCAATCCGATTGCCGATGGCATTCCTTTAAATGTGCTAGGCAATGTCGATTGTCTTGGACGTCTTTATGTACAGACAACATCATTTCCCGACAAGCTGCCAATGCTTCCTGAAGGAAAGGCCGATAACCAGATACTGGCAGTAGTTAAAGGATTAAAAGAACTGAAGCCCGATACGACGGTAATCCTAGTTTCCAAAGACATAAATATGCGCCTGAAAGCAGCCGCACTAGATTTGGAAGCTGAAGACTACTTCAATGACAAGATTCTTGAAGATACCGATCTTCTTTATAGTGGCGAGCGCCATCTGCCGGAAGATTTCTGGAGCCAGCACAGTAATTCTCTGAAGTCCTATCAAAAAGACGGAGCAACTTGGTACGAGGTTACTGGCCCGCTACCGGCCCAGTTCCGAGTCAACGAATTTGTATGGCTTGAAAATGATGGCATGCCCTTCTATGGCCAAGTGAAATCCGTAGAAAATGATACGGCCGTCATTAAGATGATTAAGGACTTTTCTCACCAAAAGAATTCAGTGTGGGGTATTACTGCGCGTAACCGTGAGCAAAGTTTTGCGTTAAGTCTATTAACTGATCCAGATATTGATTTCGTAACCCTACTTGGTCCTGCTGGCACTGGTAAGACCTTATTAGCCTTGGCTGCGGCTTTGACGCAGACTCTGGAAAATAGAAAGTTCAATGAGATTATCGTCACTAGGGCAACTGTTTCCGTGGGTGAAGATATTGGATTCCTGCCTGGTAGCGAAGAAGAAAAAATGACTCCTTGGCTTGGGGCCGTTGACGATAACCTTGAAGTGCTTACCCAAGGCACGCAAAACGACTGGAGCCGCAAGACTTCCGAGACGCTTATTCGCTCAAGAATACGCATTAAGTCAATGAGCTTTATGCGAGGAAGGACTTTCTTAAATAAGTTCGTCATTATCGATGAAGCGCAGAACTTGACGCCTAAACAAATGAAGACACTCATTACTAGAGCTGGTCCTGGAACAAAGATGGTGTGCCTTGGAAATATTGGTCAGATCGATACGCCTTACTTAACAGAAGGCTCTTCAGGTCTGACTTATGTAGTTGATCGTTTCAAAGGCTGGTCGCATTCAGGTCACATCACGATGCAACGAGGCGAAAGATCTAGGTTGGCCGATTTTGCGGCGACAACTTTATAGCTCTTCCTTAGTTTTCGGACTTGGCTTTTAGAACTGAAGTAACTATCTGAAAACACAATAAATAGAAGAGCCTATAGACTACCCAGAGGTTGAACTTTGGGTAGTTATTTAAATTTTGTTAAAAGTTATTTCCTTACAGCTCCGTAATAGTGTTAAATTCAACAAATTGCCAACCAAATCCCACAATTTTTCGAAACAAGGATTACCAAAATGAACAATGATTTCCCGCGTATCAAACGTCTTCCACATTACGTCTTCAATATCACTGGTGAGAAGAAGATGGAGGCGCGTAGGAGAGGTGAGGATATTATTGACCTCAGCATGGGCAACCCTTCTGGCGATACCCCTCCGAACATTGTCGATAAGCTTATTGAAGTTGCAAGCAGATCCGGCACGCATGGCTATTCGGTATCCAAAGGCATTCCTAATCTAAGGAAAGCTATCTGCAACTGGTACAAACGCAAATATGACGTAGACCTGGATCCTGCCACCGAAGCCATTGTAACGATAGGGTCTAAGGAAGGCATTGCGCATCTGATGCTGGCTACGCTAGACAGAGGCGATACCGTGCTGGTGCCAAACCCCAGCTATCCTATTCATATTTACGGTTGCATCATCGCAGGTGCGGATGTTAGAAGTTTCCGCATGATGCCAGGCATTGATTTCGTCGCTGAAGTAGAAAAGGCAATTACTGAAAGCACGCCTAAACCCAAGCTGTTGATTTTGAGTTTTCCAAGCAATCCAACCGCTCAATGCGTAGATCTGGATTTCTTCAAGCAAGTTGTTGCACTGGCTAAGAAATACGGTATTTATGTCGTTCATGACCTGGCCTACGCCGATATCACATTTGATGGCTACCAGGCTCCGTCCATCATGCAAGTAGAAGGGGCTAAGGATGTAGCCGTTGAATCCTTTACGATGAGTAAGAGCTATACCTTGGCTGGCTGGCGTATCGG
>JAJPXW010000363.1 GCA_021205255.1 Burkholderiales bacterium | reverse complement strand
ATACTGGAATGTAGGGTATCCGTAAGGGTTGTCAAGGTATTCGCCAAGTCGGATTTGTTTCCGCACGTGCGGAAGTTAATAACGGCAGTCTTAAAAATTAAGTTCGAAGATGATTGTGATTGAATTCACGTCTCCATTCAAATTCCGGATGGCATAAGTGCGCACAGCATCTCAATATCTTTAGAAATATTTAAAGCGTTCCGTTTTAATTAACTACGAAAGTCTATTGAATCGGCTGTTGCAATCCTGGAAGATGGCTGGTTTAGGAGATTTCGAGTCTTGCTTAATAGCAAGGGATCCTTTTCATTCGACTTCAGGATCGGCCATATGGCAATTCCTTCATTCCTCTTTTGGTAACATCGGGCTTCCATATAGCCGGTTCTCTGGACCGATGGCATCTGTCGGAAAATTAATTCGATACCTTTCTTATTGGAAACCGAACTGTTTCCATCAATTATTAGAAACTTGCGCATAGCTGTGCAATAGCGGCACTAGATAGCTTCTGAGCAAATTTTTCATCACCCAACTTGGCGGGGATTATTGAGCTCCGCTGAGCCGAATAGTCTTCGCCTTTCTAAATTAGGAGATTATTCATGAACTTATTGAAACCTAACCAGGTGTTTATCGCCGTCAACGTGAAGGACAAGCAACTGGAGATTTACTACGTGGACGATTAAGGATATTTCCAGCGTTTTGACATTTCCTTCGAGGAAATACGTGGTTGCGATGAGAACTTAGCTTCGACCATCAAGTTTTACTTCCGCGGTGACGCTATTTTGGAAATGTATCCATACGGCAACCATTGCCATGTTTCCTATGTCGATTTAAAGCTTGCCGACAAGAACTCAACGGTTAAAAACTGGCAAGTCTGCTATTTGGATAAAAGAGGCGATATAGGTCCTTCCCAAGTCAATGGGACAAAAGCCTATTTGGACTTGGTCGGCCTAAAGACGAATCCCGTGGTGTTTCTCGAGTTTGATCAAGAGAACATATCGCCTTTAAGCGAATACGAAATCACACGCTCTTACTACAAAGCTGTGTGATCGGAAGGTTCATGCGGTTTTGCCATTTTCTGCCGGCAATTCTGCATGGGCATCAGTCAAATTTTTACCCATTAACTTTTAATCCTACTTTTTTACTTAATCCCGTTGGGGTGCGACAACCCCTGACGGAGATGGCGTGCCCCTTCTTTTCATGGAGAAGACAAAATGCAAAAAGCTAGACCGCCCGTCATCTTCGTCTCCTACAGGTTTTCTCTGCCTAGCGGGACTATTCAGGAAACTGTGACGGATGCCGATCCAGTCTATGACGAAAACGGCTTTCCGCTCCCAAGAATCCACATTCGGCAAAAGACTATTCCTACTTCGGCGCTTACCGCGCTTGAGTACGGCAGGGAAGTGCTTTTAAAAAAATTACGTTCCCGTGGCCAGGAATTCGCTAATGGATTTGTTTTCGAAGAATGCCAGCAATCTTGGGTAGTGGAACGGCTTGAGGAATGCGAGTTAATGTACGAGCAGCTTAAGCGTGATCTCGAGCTTCTTTATCTTAGGATCAAAAGCGACGACCAGGAAAGAACTCGTTTGCTCGGTCCCAATAGCGTAAGCGCCACAAAGATACCACCGCTGGAGGACATTCTTCCATGGTTCAAGTTCGAGTATTGCGTTCTTCCGATGGAGGCTGACCAGAAGCTTGAAAATGCGCTTGTGAGGAACCATTCCCTGCAGGCAATAGATGTTCTGACGAAATACGCCAAAAGCGGTTTTTCATTCAAGGGCGACAACTACACTGCCGCACTGGACATAGTCAGCAACTTGTCAAGATGGCACGAATTTCTGTCGGCTGAGCTGCAAGGCTTGTTCAAGCGCTTTAGGCCTAGCATGACCGCCCTCAATATGTCTGTTGCAAACCAGCAGAGCGATAAGGAACTAGTCAATCTACTTATTAGTGTGGCTAGAAAGCACACCAGCTTCCCAAGGACCGAAGTGGCTAATTTGCTGGGAGTAGGGGAAAAACTTCCTGCCCAAAAGCCGATATTGCCACTGGTTCCGGATAATTCAGGCTCCCTTTATCTACCTGGATTAGATGAGAGTTGCAAAGTGCCAGTCATCGATAAAGAAGAAAAACTGACTAAATGACTATTGGTGGTCGGGTAACTCGTTAACTTTTAACTTTTTCACTTCGCTGTTCTTCTAGACAGCTTCAATCTTGCTTGCGGAACTCTATCCCCAAGCTCTTTCCACAGGGGCCGTTTCCTCTGTGGAGGGCTCCTGTGGCTTATTCCTTTTATCCAGGAGTCCCAAATGAGAAATTTTTTCCTTTCTGTTTCAATTTTCTTTCTTTCAATTGTTTATGCCAATTCCTACGCCGATTCCATCAAGGAATTCGCTAATAGGGAGTTGACCGAAGAAGACGTCAAAGTCATAAGGCTTGTCAATTACGACAACTGCCAAAAAGACGATGCTGATTCCTGCTACAACCTCGGTGTCTACGATCTTGTGCTGTGCGTTGTGGCCAATGATTTAAAGGAGACATTCCTATATTTTGATGAGGCTTTTGACGCCTTGGAGAAATCCTGCCAGCTTAGCAACGATAATGGTTGCAAGTTACTGGAATCTCTAAGGTAATCCGAAATTTTTTATTCCTATTCATAAAGTCCATGCGTTATTCATTAGCTGCATGGGCTTTTTCATATATGCCAAACCAGTTGAACCTTGGCAGTTAAAGTCAAAAGAAATGTCTTGATTTAACAACCCCAATTTACAATGGATGCAATAGATATTCCTGGAAAAACCTGAATTTTCAAGGTTTAACTGAACCCATTTGAATATCCAACATAAATAGGGGATTAGACAAAAGTGGACAAAGAAGGCAACGTGGGTAAGCAGCCATTAAGTGCATTCTTGGAAAAGGACAAGAAATTTGCCGAATTAATAGCTTTGTCTGTTGGCTACCTGGCGTATTTGAACGGGGGCTCAATCGATCTAAAAGAAGCGGCTATGCTAATGATCAGCATCGATGTCGAATACTATCTGGGGAAGGAGAAGTACTACTATCAGCCTGGATATTGGCCGTCTGATAGCCACGTGCCGTTAAAAAAACGGATAGTTCGGAACGTCTCCCTATTGGGACGCAACGTCCCCCAATCCATTGAGATTCCAAAGTTCTGTCTGATAGACGACAGTACTCTAGCTATCAAGGATATGGAATTGGATTTTTGGATGGAAAAATTGGGCAAAGGTATTAGGAAGAACCTTACAACTATCTTTAGGTGGGACGCATGGGTGCAAGTTCATGATCGAGCGGAAAGGGCTGGCTACCTGCGCGAAGCGACTAGGCTGATCCCTAAGGAAGCTTTAGAAGTCCCGAAGCTTGAAATTTTGGAAGGATTGGATGCCGAAAGGCTGCAAAGGTTGAATTGGCTTAATAACTACCGCATGTTTAACTCAGGCAACAATTATGAAGTCCTCAAGCGCAAGGTAAGGTTTGCCGCTGCCAGGTTCGCCCTTTTGAACGGCTATAAAGTCGATTATCGAAAGGCGTTTGTAGCCTGCGTTATCGCCGACGATACGTATTTTGAAAAGTTTGGAGAGTCGCTATTTTGTGCCGGTTGTATTGCTCCTGACCGCATGTTTTCCTACGATGCCATGATGGAAGCCTTTGTAGAGCTTGTCTGGAAAGATTTTGGAGAAGAGGAGCCGTACTTCGCCAAAGGAACCAACCGAAATTTTGAGCTTAGGCCTGGAACCGAAGAATTAATTGGAAAATTTTGGGGAAGGAATAACGAAGCGATGCTGGATTCTGTTTGGTCAGATCAGGATCGAATCGCTGCTGAAGTTAAAAAACGCCTTCACGAACTAAGACAAATGTGGGCATCTTGCCAAAATAGCCTTCCCTATAGGGCATTAAGGAAGAAGAAGAATTGGTAAGGGAAAGATAAACAAGAAGACTTTAGATATCGGCACGTTCATTAACCATCCTGGAAGGTGAAACGCGCCCGTTCTCGACAATACGCGCCCTACGCACTGAGAGCTGCCAGCCTTAGACATCAGGCAGTGGGAGCTTCCAGGAAGTTGAAATTCTACTCTTGTGTCCAGCTTGTCGCTTCCTTTGAGTGGCCCTATCTAGCAGGTTAGTTCTAAACCAACAGTTGTTTTTGGATTGTGACAAGCTCCTTTTCCTTTCTGGCTAACCCCAGGTTGTGTTGCTGCTATATCAAATGTGGTTAAACAATCGTTGTGTTGGCTTTACTAAGCACTTTGCAATCTTTAAACCGCCCATTCGACAAGTGATCGTCGATGATCCTGCTAAAAAGAAACTTGTCAAGAATTTGACGATTGAATCATCTTGTTTCTCCATAAAAGATTAGGAAAAATAAAGGAGCCAACAATGCCCGATCCGCAACGACAGCAGGAACCTCGTCCCTATAACACCGACTCTCCGGCCTCCCAGCTGAACTTCACTCTCTACACTAAATGCGCTCAGGCTATTTGGGATCGGGAGAGCGCCGACTTCGACAGGATTCTTGATCGGATAGAGAACTATCTCTCCAAAAACTGCACAAAAGATGAATATGAAAAATTGGAGGAAGCTCTTTATGCGGAACTTGACAAGCTGGATCGGTCGCTTGAGCAAAATCTTGCGACATGCCAGATGCCAACTGCCGGTCCCAAGGTTGTTTATCCAAAAAAGCGGGATATAGCCTGTGGAGTGCATTCGGCCGCTATGGTTCGTGTAGTCAATTCAATCCTGAAAGTCGATGAACTGGCTATCAGGATGGAAGCTAACATGTTTAACCTTGGAATGAGACCATCAAAGCTTCGAAACGATTACTACGACTGGCTCAATTACTACAGGGGACTGAGAAGAGGTTTCGTATTCCTTTTTAACGGTGGATGGAAAATCGTAAACGATAGACAAAGAAAACGGGAGGAGGACCGTTTAAAGGAAGAAACAGGCAAGGAACGTAGTAGAACTTTGCAATCCGAAGCAGTGAATGAAGAAGCTGATAAAGCGACTTTTAATGATGAAGAATCTATGGAACTTGAACAAGAACCATCTCAGACGATTGAGACGGATTCTCTTGACACTGATTCTTTGGAAGCTTTGCCAAGTGACAGCATCCATGAGGATGATTCAGAACCAGAAAAAGCAATTGCTCAGGCATAAGTATCCTATTTCATTCTTGGATAGCTGTTCATCGGCTTTACCTGTAAACGTGGAACTTAAAGAATTACTGTTCCTAATCCATGGCTAAGGTCCAAAACAGTTTGGCGGTTTTAAGACATCAAATATTGCCTTAAAACCGCCAAAAGCTATTTACTGAAATTGTCAAGCTTTGGATTTCTGCTGGCGGGAAGCCAGCCATTCATCCACATCCTCTTTTCTCCAGATTGGAAACTGATGGGAGATATAGATGGGTTCAGGAAAATCCTGGGTTTTCATCCAACCATAGATCGTATTTCTGGAAAGTGGACATTCGGGTCCACCGAGATAAATCCGCAGTGACTTCTTGCTTAGCCAGCCAACGGAGGGCTGTGCATTGGACTGGCGGTTCTTTTCTTTTTTGTTCATCTTGGTTCCTTCACAGAAGTAGCCGTGGCGGGATGCCGTGGGCTCACTCTTATCATCGCAGATGCTCAAGTGCATTCCTGTCAAATGCCCGGTTTGCCGATCTACTTGACACCATCCTGATGCGTTCATGCCATTAAAAGGGAAGAGCAGTGTTAATTTTCGCTTCTACTAATGACAAGCGCATATGTTGTAAGAGTACTGGAGAAGCATTCAAAGAGGATCAGCAAAGTAGTAACGAATCCCGATTCAGCTGAAAAGAGCAAATTTTGTTTAGTGAAGCAGCTATTTTGAGTGGAATTACGATTCGGAAGTGAGCAAGCTTCATGACTAATTCAATCCGTTATGGTTTATGAGCGTCTTTAAGAGCTCGCAACCTAGACTGGCAGGCTCTGGCGCTCTCCCTTAATTCTTACGAATTTCCACGGCGGTTAAAGCCTGTTTTTCGCTTATCTATTTGATTTTCCATAATAAAAAGAACAACTATTAGTAACCTCGAATTGATAAGTGATGGAAGCGGAATTCGCTAAACTTCTTTGAACTACTAGTTTCCAAAGGCTAAAATTTTAAATAATCTCTAATTTAATC
>JAJPXW010000340.1 GCA_021205255.1 Burkholderiales bacterium | reverse complement strand
TTGCGCAATTTCTTCTGGAGAGAGATTAATTGAACCTCCAAGAGCTTCAATAACTTCGGCCGCTCCGCTCAATGAAGAAACAGAACGATTGCCATGCTTAGCAACTCTTACACCAGCGGCCGCAACAACAAACATCGCAGCTGTTGAAATGTTAAAAGTATGCTGGCCATCACCGCCTGTTCCTACGATGTCAAGAAGGTTTTCTGGATGTGGAATTACTACCTTAGTGGAGAATTCACGCATGATGGTGGCAGCTGCCGTTATTTCGTCAATCGTTTCTTTCTTCACACGAAGACCGATAAGCAAACCTGCCATCTGTACTGGCGACATCTTGCCAGTCATTAGCTCTCTCCAAAGACCTAGCATTTCGTCTGAGAAGATCTCGCGATGCTCGATTGTCCTTTGGATTGCATCAGAAACTTTTATAGTCATTACATACTCCGTTAGGTTTGAGATTAATTAAGGTTGGGATTGGTTAAGAAAATTTTTAAGGATTTCGTATCCATACTCGCTAGAGATGGATTCAGGATGAAATTGAACGCCTTCAACAGCAAACTCTTTATGCCTGACGCCCATAATTTCGCCGTCTGAAGATCGAGCTGTTACTTCTAGGCATTCTGGCAAGGAATCCTCATCGATTGCTAATGAATGGTAGCGAACTACATCGAATTTATCGGGAAGTCCTTTAAATACTCCTTTGCCATCATTGGATACGGTGTCTATTTTGCCGTGCATCACTTTCTTGGCCCGGATAATTTTGCCGCCAAAGGCTTGGCCTATTGCTTGATGGCCTAAACACACGCCAAAGATAGGAATCTTGCCAGCAAATCTTTTAATAACATCAATAGAAATGCCAGCTAGCTCTGGTGAGTTGGGACCAGGCGAAATGCAAATCCTACTTGGCTTCAATGCTTCTATTTCGTCTAAGGTAATTGCATCGTTTCGATAAGTACGAACGTTTTCTCCAAGTTCTCCAAAGTATTGAACTAAGTTATATGTGAAGCTATCGAAGTTATCGATCATTAAAAGCATTTTTGAACTCCTTTAGAACTCCACGTTAAAGCCGTCTTCGACTTGCTCTGCGGCACGCAAGACAGCTCGGCATTTCATTTCAGTCTCTCGCCATTCATACTCGGGTACTGAATCTGCAACTATTCCTGCTGCTGCTTGCGCATAAAGCATCTTGTTCTTGATAATTGCCGTGCGAATAACAATGGCTAGGTCCATATCTCCGCCATAGGAAATGTAGCCAGCTGCACCTCCATAAATTCCACGCTTGACGGGTTCCAATTCATCAATAATTTCCATGGAACGCACCTTTGGAGCTCCTGTTAAAGTACCGGCTGGGAAAGAAGCTTTCAGTACATCGAAATTATTAAGACCGTCTCTTAGCTCTCCTTCAACTTGGCTAACTAAGTGCTGCACATGCGAGTACTTTTCTACGATGTACTTTTCCGGAACTTTTACTGTACCTATTTTTGCTACTCGGCCGATATCATTTCTTGCCAAGTCAATAAGCATCAGGTGTTCTGCTTTTTCTTTAGGATCGTTTTGCAACTCGATTTCAAGTTCGCGATCCTGGGCTAAAGTAGTGCCTCTCTTTCTTGTACCAGCAATCGGTCTGATACCGACCATATGCTTACCTTCTCTAATTTCACTTCTAACTAGTACTTCTGGGGAAGCTCCAGCTAGCTGGAAGTCACCAAAGTTGTAGTAGTACATGTAAGGAGATGGATTAAGAGTTCTAAGTGCTCGATAGAAAGCTAAAGCTGATTCTGCAAATGGCTTTTCTATTCTTTGGCCAACTTGCACTTGCATTAAGTCCCCGGCATAGATGTACTCTTTTGCGGCTTCAACTGCTTTTAGGAAATCGGACTTTGCAAAAGGACGGCTAGCTTCGTGTCTAACACCAGCCATACTATGAAGTGCTTCAACAGGTCTAGCTAGTTTAGCTATAAGGTCACGGAGTCTGCGACGAGCTTTAGAGAATGCTTCAGGCTGTGAAGGATCGGCATGGATGATTAAGTAGATTCTCCCAGCAAGGTTATCGATGACTGCAGTTTCATCGCAATGTAAAAGAAGAATATCTGGCACACCAATAAGATCTTCTTTTGGTTTGACTAGAGTTTTTTCAATGAGACGGACAGTGTCGTAACCAAAATATCCAGCTAGTCCTCCTGTGAATCTCGGTAGACCTGGACGTGGGGCTACTTTAAAAGTACTGAAATAGTCTTCGATTAATTTCAGAGGATTGTCTTTGTCATTAGTCTCAAAAACTTTGCCGTTTCTTAGAAACTCCGTTTTAGTACCTTCCGGTTTGATATAGGCACGGATTTCAGTATTAGCTTTCAGACCAATGATCGAATATCTACCGAACCTTTCTCCACCAACAACACTTTCTAGAAGGAAAGTATTCTTTTCATTTGCGAGCTTTAAATAAATAGATAGCGGTGTATCAAGATCTGCCAGACATTCAGCTACTAAAGGAATACGGTTATAGCCTTGCGAAGCCAAGGCTTCAAATTCAACTTCGGTCATTTTTTATTATGGTTAGAACGGTTCTTCAAAAAGAAATAAAGAACCACAAGATTGAGATTTCCGGCAACAGCCGGTCGTAAAGGAAAGAAAATTAGATTAGAGGCGCCAGGGCCAAGCTCCCCGCACAATGTGGCGGGCAGACTTAGCAAGAAGTCTGCCTATTAACGTTGCGGTTTTTAACTGGTCTCTATTCATGAATTAGGAAGCTTTGCTTCGAATAATTAAATCAACTGCATCCTTAACTGTGTCGAGTATAGCAATAACGTTATCCCGTTTTGCGATTTCATCGAGCGATTTACCTTCGTTCCAGCCAGTTCTGACTAATAGACATTTAGTACCAGCAGCTGCAGCCGCTCCGGAATCGTTTCCAGAGTCGCCAATCATAACGGTCTCTTCTGGAGTCGTTCCGATTGCTTTGCAACCAGCTAGTACGGGATCAGCAAAGGGTTTTGGATTAGCTGCGCTATCTCCACCGATAATGACATCCATGATTTCTATCAGACCACTCCCTTGCAATTCATCAATCGTCATGTCGTATAGCTTGTTAGTGACCATGCCAACTTTATAGCCATGCTTACGAAGTCTTTTTACGGCATCCACAACGTTTGGATAAGGCACCCCATGAGAATAATTACCTTCTCGCACATGCTCATTAAGGCTATCTAATGCCATCTGATAGATATTTGGCGGCAAAAGTTTGTCCATTGAATCGGTTAACGCTCGATGCAATAGCATTGGAATGCCTTTACCGATATAAAGGCAGACAGTACTTTCTGGAAGAGGTTGTTTATTGAAGTCGTCCCGAACTTGATTCACTAGCTGAGTCAAGCCTGGGAGCGTGTTCATTAAAGTCCCATCTAAATCGAATAGAACTCCTTTGATATTGCTAAGTTGCGGATACGTCATTTCTGTCATGCGATTCTCCCGAGTCTCTCACGGAAAGAGTCGATAACTTGCTTATAACCTTCTTTAGACTTGGCTTCAAAGATAGCGCTTCCAGCTACAAAAATATTAGCTCCAGCAGCTGCTACTTCAGCGATATTAGCTGCCTTTACTCCACCATCGACTTCGATAGAAATATGGCGATCAGTCTTTTCTGCGTAAGCGTCCAATATGGCCCGGCAATCTCTAATTTTTTGGAATGTCGATTGAAGAAAATGCTGGCCTCCGAAACCTGGATTCACACTCATTAAAAGAACTAAGTCAATCTTATTGCACGTATAAGTGAGCCAATCTAAAGGTGTGGCTGGATTGAAGACTAAACCGGCATGGCAGCCTGAATCCCTAATAAGCGAAAGAGTCCTATCGACGTGCTTGCTAGCTTCCGGATGGAAAGTAATGATATTGGCACCAGCATGAATAAACTTTAGAGCTAATTCATCAACTGGTTCAACCATTAAATGGACATCGATTGGCTGATTGGTATAGGGCCGAACAGCCTCGCACACCATAGGCCCAAAAGTAAGATTAGGCACATAGTGGTTGTCCATCACATCGAAATGAATCCAATCTGCTCCAGCTTCCGAGACATCTCTAATTTCTGGTCCAAGGCGAGCAAAATCGGCCGATAGCACTGATGCAGCAATCCGATAGGTCTTATTTGGCATCGCATCCTCCTATTGATGCAATTGTAGACATTTTTAACTTATCCCCCTTGAGGCTGTCTAAACAACGTGTTTTAGAATGGCTCAAATTTAGGAATGATGCCAGGAGCCCCCATGCAGTACCGCCCCAATTGGATTTTGACTTTCTCCTTATGCGCTTGCTTTGGTTTTATCGCAGGGTGTTCCACCACTCACAAGCCAACGGAAGAGGAATTTCAAGAACCAACAAAGGTGGACTCAAAATTTTCTATAGACGAATTTACGGAAGCAACCAAAGTCGATGCTCAAGGATGGGCTGATGGTTTGAAGTCCTTCCAAGTCTCCTGCAGAACGTTAAGCAAAAGACCCATGTGGCAGGAAGTTTGCGCCGCAGCAGATCAAACTTCTCCAGAAAATGCCGAAGTATTTTTCCGTACACGCTTTAATCCCTGGAAAATTTCCAAGATCACTATTGGCACGCAGACTGGAACTGTCTATGACGTCAGCGACACTGGTTTAATGACTGGCTACTACGAACCGCTATTGCATGCTAGTAGATATAAAACCGGAGCTCACCACATTCCAATTCTTTCGACCCCGGATGACTTGATTGTTGTCGATCTTGCCTCTTTGTATCCTTCTTTAAAAGGTATGCGTCTTAGAGGAAAACTAATAGGTCGCAAGCTTGTTCCATATGATGACAGAGCACATATAGTTGAACGTCGAGACTTGGAAAATAATGCATTGGCTTGGAGCGCTGATCCTGTTGGCGTGTTCTTTCTGCAGATACAAGGCTCAGGAAGACTGGAGTTTCCGGATGGCGAGGTAATGCGAGTCGGCTATGACGATCAAAATGGTCACCCCTATAAAGCAGTTGGAAGCTGGCTAGTGCAGAAAGGCTATTTAAAGAAACATGAACTATCGATGCAGAACATCAAGAAGTGGGCTGAACAACATCCTAACCGCATTGATGAACTCTTAAATCAAAATCCTAGCTTTGTATTCTTTAAGTCGAGACCAGTCGGTGACCCAAACGAAGGTCCGCAAGGCGCTATGGGATTGCCACTGACTCCAGGAGCCTCAGTAGCTGTCGATAAAAGACAGATTCCACTTGGCATTCCATTAATTGTGACAGCTAATCAAGCAAATCCGCCTTTGAACTTCACAAGAATTGTTTCAGCGCAGGATACCGGTGGTGCAATTACCGGCCCATTGAGATTTGATTATTTCTGGGGCTTTGGAGATGAAGCAGGAAAGCAAGCTGGAAGACAAAAAAGCGAAGTCACGGCTTGGCTTCTCCTTCCAAAAGGAGTCACGCCGGAGGACATTCGCTGAAAATTACGATAGTCGCTTGGACTAGTCGTATTGCTCAATCTTTGAAATTAATTCAAGGGCGGTCATAAAGCCAAATGGACCTTCGCCGTTCTTGAGAAAGACTGCGGGGACAGTCTCTACACCAAGCTTTTCGGAAAGTGCGACGTTTTCGTCGAGAATCTTTACGTCAGCAGCTTTTACGTGGCCAGTTGGATTAACTTCCTTGTCTTCCCATTCAAGCCATGCTTTGGCAGGATCTTTACTACCAAGAATTGCTGCGCCTTTTACTTTTGAAGCGTCTCCAAGCACTGGGCAAATAAACCAATAGACAGTTACGTCATTTAGCTTGCTGTAAGTTTCGTTTACAAACCTCTTGCACCAAGGACATTCTGGATCTGCAAAAACAGCCAAGTGAAAGCGACCATCGCCTTTAGTCGTTTTAATAGCGTTTTGTACTGGCCATTCTTTCTCTTCGAATTTCATAATTATTGGAACTCCAAAGTGTTTTCGTAAATCTAAGAAGTCAAAATTTTGAAAAAGGGTTATTAGCCTCAAACTGAGGCGATACAGTCAATCCTGAATGGGTCAATTACTTGGATTAGAAATAAGCGGCCGGCTTCCTTTCTCCAAATCAATTCGTGTTTCATGTTGAGATCAAGAATTGTTGAAATTGCGTAAGACCATTGAACTAGTGTCTTATGGAAGGTCTAAGACAAAAGAGACAAGAAAGGCGTAGGAAGGAAGAAAAAGGAAAAAATTAGGAAAAAAACTAAAAAATAAGC
>JAJPXW010000171.1 GCA_021205255.1 Burkholderiales bacterium | reverse complement strand
TAAAAATACTTACCACTAACTGAAACTTACCTTAGGAAATTAAAATGAAAAATTTTAAGAGTTTAAATAAAGAACAAAAGATAACTCCTTCTTCAAATATTAAGCAGATCATAACCGCTATCGTTGCTTCAACAGCTGTCATCGCCCTCTCAGGAATAGCTTTTGAGACAGCAATGGCTGAGAACTTTTGGGAAGAAGATGTTTGGACTCTAGATGACCGAGGATTCCTCTATTACCCCTCCGAAAAAGAAAATCAAAAATTCATTTCTCCTGACCTAAAAAGCCTTCCATCTGTTCTTGCCCTATCGGCTGAAAGAACCCGTCGGCTGGAGCTTGCGATCATGGAACCGACTCCAGAAAATATTCGTTCTTACCTCGAAGCGAACTACTTTGTACAAGAAAAATCTGCACTCTTTGCCGATCAATGGCGACGAGTGCTTTGGCAAAATCCTGAATTTGACTTTACGACACGCAATCCGGCAGCAAATTTTGCACAAGTTCAAATGAAGTCGGATAAGAAAGAACAAGATGCGGCAGCCCTTAATTTTCTAAGTCAAGATTGGGGATTGGTTTACTTCTATAGAAATGATTGCCAGTTCTGCCAATTACAAAGTCCATTAGTTCGAAAGCTTAGTGATGAACTCGGATTTGAAGTCATTGCTATTTCCATGGATGGGATAAGTAGCGATCTCTTTCCTGAAAGCCTTCCCGATAATGGAATTGGTTCTCTTCTGACGAATGGCGCAGGAGTCAATCAAGTCCCAGCTCTCTTCATGGTTAACCGAGATCAGACTGAAAGTTATCTTGTCTCCTCAGGCGTAGTTGCCTTAGACGATATCTTGAATCGCATTGTGCTACTTGCTACTAAAGATCCTGGCGATTCTCTATTTGGCGGAAACGAATTGAAAGATACGGCAATGGGATTTGACGCCAGCAAGCTCCTAGAAAAAGAACCCACTCTTCCAATTAGTCCTTTCCAAAATCTTGGAATTGAGAAACTGCCATGAAATTAAAGAGCGTTATTCTTTCGGTTGTTTTAGCAAGTTCCTTTGTAACAGTGGCCAATGCCAATTTCATGAAGGATTTTTATTCTTCAGCTGGCACATACCAAGGAAATGTGACAAGTGCTGGTATCTACCAGTCCAACTCTATGAACACCGTAACCGGAGGTGGTTTTGTCTATAGAGCGCCAAGAAAAGATTTCAGTGCCTTCTACTTTACTCCGCCCTCACTTTCTGCCGGTTGTGGAGGAATCGATATCTTTCTTGGTGCCTTCGGCATTCCAAGCCGTGAAGAGTTCGTGGCCTTTCTGCGAAATATCGGAACAGCTCTTCCAGGACTAGCTTTCCAATTGGCCTTGCAAACGTTAGCTCCAGATTTAAATGAGCAAGTCACGAGCTTCCGTGATCTCATTCGTAAGTACACCAATATGTTTTCTGATTCTTGTACTGCAGCGCAAAATCTTTTGAAGATGACCGGTGCAGAAGAATGGATTCAAAAGAGCGCCTATGAAGCCAGAAGTTATTTGAGGTCAATGGGAATTGTTTCTGATGAATCGGAAGCAAATGCTAAAACCCGTACTAGTGGATCGACAGTCCTGTCAAACGAACAGACCAAGAAGGATTCAGGTGGATCAATAGTTGATGCCGCTGAACTTAATCTCACTTGGGCACTTCTTAGCGGTGGCACATTTGCTACTTCCTATAACCGAGAACTTCGTGAATTAATGATGACCTTAGTTGGCACGGTCATTTACGTCAATGAAGGTTCAGGTGACAACATGGTTAGCCGAGCTATTCCAATCGCGGGCCAAGACCTTGTTGGATTTATGTTTGGCAGGACTGATTCGGAAGTTCTAGAGACGGAAGCTTTTAGATTGAAGTGCGAGTCTGATGACGAGGATAAGTGTCTTACGGTTTCTAAGACGTCCTTAGAAGACGTCAACCTACCCTACCAATTTATGCAAGCTGCTACTCACTACAGACTTTCCATCCTGCAAAGAGATCCCTCCATAGTTTCAGAAGACGAAATGCTTCTTTTAGCTTCTTCAACAACCATTCCATTACTTCGGTTAATAAGCGCAACGACAACAAAGCGATACTTAGGCTTTTCTCAAGATTTGCTTTCAGTCTACGTAGAAGCGGCTGCCTACGAAGCCATCATTAGAGCCTTAGATCGCTTAGCTCTTGACCTTAAGGTTGCAGCGTCTTCTTCTTCGGCTACACAAACTGGCAAGATCGCTGCTAGTCACATGGCGCAAATAGAAGGAAGGATTAAGGAAGTCAGAGAAGACCTTTCAAGAAGAAGCGATAGCGTTTTTCAACAAATGAGCCGAGCGCATAGCTTTGTGACGCAAATAGAGCATTTGGAACGCAGCGTTAAAGGGGCTCTTTCCGCAGATCTAGCAGCCAATCTCGCATTTGGAGATGTGAAGTGACATTAGATTACTTTGCCTATTGGAATGGCGCTCAAGTTCGAGACCTCTTTGAAGCAGTAGTAGCTATTACTTCTGGCGACTCTTTTCAGATACTGATTAAATGCGCAGTCATGGCGGGTTTCCTTGTCACCTGCATTTCAGCGCTCTTTAAATGGAGAGGAATTGGCGCCACTACTTTCCTATTTGCAGTTGTGCTGTTCTATGGAATCTTATTAATTCCAAAAGTCAATCTTTCCATTAACGACGAAAGAGCTGGAACGGTTCATATTGTCCAGAACATTCCATTAGGTATCGGCTTCTTTGCTTCAGCCACCTCCAAAATTGGCAAGTATCTCACTGAGGGGTTTGAAGGTGCCTTTTCCTTACCTGACTCCGAAAGATTTTCCAAATTCGGAATGGTCTATCCGCAAAGAGCGGTGACTGCTTTGCAAAATGCTGGAGCAGTAACGCCAGTTGGAAGAGCAATGGTTTCGAGATTTGTAGCCGACTGCGTTACACCGGAGCTCATTGATAATTCTGAAAAAGTCAATGAACTTGCCGCCAGCACCGATCTTTGGAGCACGATTACTTCTTCCGGTTGGTTAAATCCAGCGCGCTCTTCTTTACAAGAAGACGGTACTGTGGTCACTTGTGAAAAGGCTGCCACTCTCCTAGAAAATTATCTAAACAACACAGAACTTGATGCTTTAAAGAAAAGGCTTGGCACTCTTCTGAATCCTGATAGAGTTGACCCAGGAGCGGTTATTGCCACTTCATTGCCACATGCGGAAAGCTTACTGCTTGGACTTTCGAGATCTTTAGATGCATCGCTGAAGCATTCGATTATGCTGCAGGCTGTCCCGGAAGGTCTAGCATCCCTGGCCAAACAATCTGGAGCTCCCCTGCAACTCGCCGTCAATCTTTCTAAGGCGCAAGGCAATTTAGCCTCCGAAATTAACTACCGCACAATGGCCGAAATTGCAAAAGACGCTTTGCCAAAGATTAGAAACTGTGTGGAATTCATCATTATTGCTTCCTTTCCATTAGTCGTAGTTATGCTCTTAGCGTCAGGAAGTGCGGCTGGAACAATTTTCCGGTCCTACTTTGTACTTTTAATCTGGGTTCAACTCTGGGCACCTCTATCAGCAGCCGCAAATTACTTATTAATCACTGTCGATTCCAATCCTCTGAACCGAATAGTTTCCGAGTACGGTGGTAACTCCTTAATGGCTGTCGATATGATTCGGCAAATGGGTGCAAGTTCGCAAGCTATTGCAGGTTACCTAATGATCACTATTCCAATGGTAGCTTTAGCAATCGCCAAAGCAAGTGACTATGCAGCAGTTGCCATGACTGGCAGTCTTCTTTCTCCAGCCCAAGCTGCCGCAGGTTCAACTTCTGGTCAACTTTCTGCAGGCAACTTTACCTCTGGCAATCTGTCTACGGATAACACTTCCATGAATACGGTGTCAGGAAACAAAAACGACTTGTCTTCTTCCTATTCCGATCCATATACCTCAAAGACACAAACTGCATATGGAAGTGTGACAAGAAGTGGAGATGGAACAGTTACCGGCATGGGTAGAACTGGAATTGATCTAGGAGTCTCTTCCACATCTGCTATGCAATTTAGCAATGCGGAAACGACAAGCTCTGGAACTTCTTCACAACTTTCAAGTGGCTTTGGTTCCACTTTCTCGGTTAGTAAAGCGGCCAATTCATCCAACCGAGCTACTGCTGATTTTATGAATACTCTTGTTAACCAGCTTTCTAATGGCAGTCGCTACTCTGATGGAACAAGCAGGCAAGATTCCGCAGGAGAAGGAATAACTGCCACAACAACGGATACTGCTTCTAGAGGTCTAAACACTAGCGAAAACTTTGGCATCACTACAGGAGCGGGTCTTAAAGTTGGAGGAGCCGGAGGAGAAGCCGTAAGTGCTTCAGCCAGTAATCCAGCGCAAGCTAATCTAGTCGGCGCTGACGCTACTGCAACAGGTAAAAACAAAGGCTTTATTGGCACTGTGGGTCAAGTGCTCGGTGGAGTTGCTGGATTTGAAGCGGGAGCCAAGACCAACACGGCTCAAAGTCTTATCGATACGGCTACTGGAGCTGATAGCTCGGCAACAGCAAAAGATAGAAGACGTGCTTACTCGCAAGTCAAATCGGCCGCTGAAGATATTGCAGCTACTGCTTCGGATTCTTCTGTGCGTTCAGCAGCAAAAGCATTTTCAGCTAGTCTTGATAAAGCTTTTAATGCTGCGGAAAACAATGGTCTTCAGTTTACTAGCACAGAAACAGCTGGAAGCCAGTCTAGCCATTCCGTTTCTGGTAGCGATTCAACCTCGGTCAACGACGATGTCCTTGTGATGAACAAGCTTTTAAGTCGAGGCCAGAGTCCTGAAGAAAGTCTTGAAAGTCTCTTTTGGAATTCACAAGATCGGCATTCTTTAGGAGCAGCAACTGCAGCCGATAACGTAGACCGAGCTGGTAGTGGAAGATATATGGGACAAGGCCAAGTGTCCGGACCTAAAACTTCTGAGCGAGCCCTTTTACGCAAAGCTGAAAAAGCCGTTGATGCCAAATCAGCACAAGACAATAAGGCAGTGGAAAACCAAGGTGCTAAAGATTCTAGTGAAGTAGATAGTCGCTCTTACCGCAAAGCTGAAGAGGCGGTAGATATCCAAACTACAAAAAATTATGTCTCAGATCTAAAAAGCAAACAGCAAGCCGAAATGGAGAGTACTGGCAAAGATGCTATTTCAGAAGCTCGTTCAACTGCAAAAGCAAGCCAGGACTATATCAAAAGAGAGCATGGAGTCCAGCATGTTATCGGAGTTGCCTTAGCTGGAGGCATACTTTATGAACCACCGAGAAAGTCAAAATGATAGATCCAAGGAATTTTGATATCGGATTTCTTATTGAGATAAGCGCATATGTTTTACCAGCTTCACGGTTGAAACCTCATAGTTCATTGGGACTATGCGAAGAAAAAGCTCAAAGAGAATTCAATAAACCAGTAAAAGGAGCTTCAGTTGAACAGTGGTACCTTGAAACAGAAAAGTAAGATTTCAATGAAGAACACTCTAGAAAAGAACATTAGGAAGTCGTTTGAAGAAGATTGCTTCCTCAGATTATCCCTTTGGGATTCATGCAGATGACTACATCTGCGCATAGTCGTAGAGAGTGGCCGAAAGGTCAAACGACTATTGGTTTCGGCGGGAAACATATAGTGTTAGTCTTTGCTATTTCCGTGCAGAACCTCGGCGAAATGCCGCTCTCTCTAAGCAGGAGCTGTACCTGCATGTCACCCTTCAGGCAATCTAAGTATTGTCCGAGAGGAAGAGAGAATCACTTAAGTTCCATTCGCATCGCGCGTTGGTTATTCAGGTCCATGGGCGCCTATTAAAGCCCTTCTTTTTGCCTTTAGTTTTCACAGGAGCTACTGATCAGAATCTCTACCTTAAATTTAGATTTGAACTTTAAGTTTTGACATTAACTTTGGCTTCTAGCTTTTCATTTTGTTTTTAACCTTGCATTGGAATATTACCTATGAGTGAGTTTCTCAAAACACAAAAACAACTCAATAAACGAGTTCTTCCTCCGCAGGAGCGACCACGAAACTGGAAAGGATTCTTTCCTCAAAACAAAGCCTGTTGTCCTGGAATCAAGCATAGCTATAAGAACTATTACCTTGTCATCAATGAGCTATGCGAAAACTACAACATGCTCCATGCTACTAAGACCCGATTTTGTCTTGACTTTAGAGGTAAATAAGTTACTTACCGAATGCTAATTCGCTGATTGTAA
>JAJPXW010000313.1:2319-6243 GCA_021205255.1 Burkholderiales bacterium | reverse complement strand
CGTCAGAACATCCAGTAAGTAAGATAAGCGACAATTGGAGTCTTAAGCTTATCTATATATTGTTACATTTCTTAGCTGAAAATTAAAAGAAATAGCCTAAGACAAAACCCCTATCCAATAGGGGATAACTAGAACGATAAGCACCCTATTTCCTTAAATCAAAGTTACGTTTATATTTCCTCGCAGGATTAATTGGAGTTTTTCCATGTTAAATCCGCTGTGAAATCTATTTGTTTAAATAGGTTTGCATTAGGAGAAATTGAATGACAATGAAAATTACAAAGTCTGCCTTAACAGTTATGCTTTGCATGGCTGCTATGGCTGGTACTAGCGTATTTGCTCAGCAGTCCGGAGGAGCAGCTCCTGCACCGGCGACACCGGCGGTAACTCCTGCTCCAGCAGCGACTCCAGCTCCTGCAGCGGCCACAGCCCAGACGCCTGCTGCCCCTGAAGCTAAAAAAGCTATTGAATATCCAAGATCCAATGCTCTGCAGGACGGAGTTCTGGCTAATCCAGACCTGACCGAGCCGACCAAAGGTATTAGGACATTACAGGACTACATCGTCCAAGAAACCGAACTTTGGGACTACCTCTTTGAACATCATCCATTGTTCAAGGATTACGCTCCAAGAGGCGACGTTGTAGGTAAGATTCAGATCTCCACTCGTGGTTCTGAATTCCTTGGCGAAGGTAATGCTCAGCAGTACTCCAAGCATCAGCCAGGCAATCGCAAGATGGCTTCCCAGTACAGACTTCCACAGTCCACTATTTTTGATTATCCAAACAAATATGTTGGACCGGAAAAATGCGGCGAATGCCATGCGATCCAGTATGAAAAATGGAAACGTTCTCGTCATGCACAGACGCTTCGTTTCCCAGGACAGCATCCTGAAATCAACAACGACTATAAGAAGAAGATGTACAACGGTGATGCATCCGTACTTCCAGACGGCATCACGGAAGATGTGGTATACGCTCTTGTAGGTACTCCAAGAACCAAATACGGCTTCATCGATGCATGGCTGGTTCGTGGTTCATATCACGTTAGAGATGGTCTCTTGAGAGATAGAACAGGTAAGATCGTTGCTGGTCAGAACCAGTTCTCTCGTGGTTGGTCAGAATGGCTAACTCCTGAAAAAGCCAAGGAAATCCAGAAACTCATTCCAGATTTCCCAACTAAAGTCGAAGACTTCGGGCCAACAGGCTCTCATCAGTGGGGTATGACCTCCTATGGTTCAACCTACGAAGGCACGCTTCTTGTTCAGCCAACCGCTGCTTACTGCGAAACTTGCCATACGATGAAATTCGACTTCCCAGACAAGAAGACTTTCTTCGAAGCCTTAGGCGATGCTAAGAAACTCCAGCAGCACACTGTGTCCCGTGGTATTTCTTGCGAAGAATGCCATGGTGAAGGCGGCCACCTTGTTGGTTCTCCATCTACCAAGATGCAGTCCAACTGCGATCGTTGCCATCAGCGCCTGAACTTTATTGAAGACGACGTCGACAAACCTTGGGCACAAGGCAAACTTGACCGCGCTTTCAATATTAAGACGAAATCTTCTTGCCCATCCTGCGGTACAGAAAACGCTCAGCTTCTCATGTCCAAACACTATGAGAAAGGTATGCGCTGCGTAACTTGCCATGATCCACATGAAGTTACCGGAGCCGACTGGGCCTCTTATCGCACTCAGCCTGTATTGAAGAAAGTGTGCGCAGATTGCCACACCGCACAGGCCGATACCCTTAAGAAAGCCGACACGCATAGCAACCTTAGTTGCCCAGATTGCCATATGCCGTTCACGATGACTTGCGAAAACTTCGCAGGTATCCAACGTCCAGACTGGGCAGGCTTTGATGCAGTCCGTCGTTCTCACCTCTTCAAGATTATGGTTGACCCAGAACTGAAGATGCAGAACCCGGCAGCCGGTCAGTCCCGTGCCTCCAACTCCAAGGGCTGGAGAACCTCACGTGACGAAAATGGACACGGATACGTTGACCTTATGTGGTCTTGCGCCCGTACAGCCATGGCCGATCCAGGCGTAGTTGACAATAAGGGATGCCATAGCCCATTCCAGTCTGAACTTGATGAAGGCCTCATCTATAAAGATCAGAAGGAAATCTATGGTGAAGTTATGAAATGGCAGACCCCTGTCAAGGAAGGCCAGAAGAAGAACGTTGAAGCTGCTGCTCGCGTTAACAAACTCCTTGAAGTTTCCAAGCTCAAACCTGAAGACAGAACTGAAGTCCAGCTCCTTCTTGACAAGGCACAGGACATCATTGACCAGATCGATAAAGACGGTTCTTATGGTGTACACGCCTTCAATTACCTGAAGGGACGTGTTGATGCAGCTGACGCCTATCTCAACAAGGCACAGCAGATTATCGACGCCGCTGGTTTCCAATCTGCAACGCAGGTCAAGACTGCTGCCAAGTAAACGTTAATCAAGCTTTGTCCCGGTAAATCCGGGACATGGAGCCAAACACAACAATGTACAAAGGATTATTAGGTATTCTCTTTTCCGCCGCTCTCATCCTACCGGCCTTTAATACGCAGGCTGGCGGTGGTGAGGAACTGGTAGAAGCGCCGGTCTATGATGAAGTTTTACATCAGATTGGCCTTCGTGAAGCCGAGATGCTGTGGGAAGCCGGAGTTCCGTTCTTTGACTGCAACACGCTAGAAGTATGGAGCGAAGGGTTTATTCCCGGAGCGAAGTTCTTCAACGTGAAAAACTGGAAGGAACTGCTTCCAGAGGATAAGAACCAGACAATGGTGTTCTACTGTCTCAATAAGCTTTGCGAATCCAGCGAAATTGCAGCTAGGGAAGTGATGAAGCTCGGGTATACGGACGTTAGGCAGATGCCAGTTGGTATACAAGGGTGGATGCTTTCCGGTAAGAAGACAGAAACCCCATAATTTGAAATAACACAAGCAAATTTAATAGCGACTTTATTATGATGACCCTTAGAAAATCAATGCTGGCAGTCACCCTTGCTTTCGCTTTCGGTGGTATTGCTTGCGCACAAGCACTAGACACTGACGAGGCAAAGGAATCCTACAGCTTAGGGGCCTCCGTCGGTAACTACCTTTCCGGTCAGATCTACAAGCAGACAGAGCTCGGACTACCAGTAAATCTGGATCTAGTCATAGCAGGTGTGGTAGACGCTCTGAAAAAAGAGCCTAAGCTGACTGGGGAAGAAACCATTACTTTCTTGAATTCCAGAGCCGATAAGCTCAATGCCCTTCAAGAGGCAGTTATTGAGAAGATGGTAACGGAAAACAAGGAAAAGAGTGAAAAATACCTGGCCGAAAACAAGGCTAAGAAAGGTGTTGTTGAAACTGAATCCGGTCTTCAGTACGAAGTGGTGTCGGAAGGTCAGGGTATCACCCCTCACGAAGAAGACGTCGTAACTATTGAATACACAGGTCGGCTTCCAGACGGAACCTACTTTGAGGGTTCTGAAGCAGAAAAGAAGACTGATAAATTTGTGGTTATGACTGTTGTGCCAGGTCTCCAAGAAGGGCTTGGCTTGATGAAGGAAGGGGCTGAGTACAAGTTTGCGATTCCAGCGAAACTCGCTTATGGAGTCCACGGTGCTGGCCCAATACCTCCGGAATCAGTCATTCTCTTCGACCTGAAGCTTGTTAAGGTCGAAAAGCCGGGAGCCAATAAAGAAGTCAATCCTGACGGACAGCCTAAGAAGGCTTGGCCCCACGGTTAAGGCTTAACCTTTTCATTCAATTACTGGACGATAAATGAGCAACCTCAGTCTGACACTCAGCATAATACTCAGCTTGGCAATCGCCGCTGGTGTGCTGGCTGTTTACGACAGGATGAATGTTCGAGTAGGAGCATTGACTCGTGTCAGACTAGGCGTTTTTTTAGCAGCGGCTCTGGTCATGGTAGCTACAGTAGGGATTTATCT
>JAJPXW010000313.1:0-2309 GCA_021205255.1 Burkholderiales bacterium | reverse complement strand
ACACTACACTGACTGGATGGACCAGCGTGTTGACGAATCGAAAGATTATCAACTTGCCGCCAAAATAACCGCAGCTAGAAAAGAGGTCGCCGATGAGCCGAATAACTATCAGCTCAAGGTGAACTTAGCCAATCTGTATCTACAAGGCGGACTTTTTGACGAAGCAGTCAACTCGACTGAAGAAGCGATTAGTCAAGCTGGCGAAAAACCTTCCCTTTTGGGGCTTCTCGCCAAAGCCATGTACTACAGAGATGGAAGAAAACTGGGTGAAGATGCCTTGCACGCAATCGACAAGGCACTCAAACAGGATAATTTCGAGGTTACGAGCCGTATGCTTCTAGCCGAAGATGCTTTCCGAAGAGGGGAGTATCATAAGGCAATAGAAGAGTGGCAGCTCCTTTTGGACTCAAATGTCGCCCCAGAAAATGCAAAAGCGTTCTCAAACGCAATTGCAAATGCAAAGAATCGATTGGCTCAAAAGGAAACTAATTGACGACAGATGTTTTGTCTGTCATGGAGAACATTGTGAGCGTAAAGATCGACAGAAGAAAGTTTCTTGCCGGTGCCACAGTTGGGTCTCTTGCCGTTCTAAGTCTTACGGCTTGCGATGACAAGAAAGATCCAAAGACTGCAACGAAAGCCGATGGAACGCCACGTCCGCATTATGCGATGGTCTACGACCAGAACAAATGCATAGGCTGCGGTCTTTGCAAAACGGCCTGCAATGAAACTAATCACTTGCCTCCTGGCCGTTCGAGATTATTGCTCGAACTGCAAAGGAATCCTAAACAACCAGAGCCAGATGCAAGTAAACCTGAAAGCTACGCACGTGAACGCAGATACGTTCGTGTTTCTTGCCAGCAATGTCAAGATGCGCCATGTATTCGCGTGTGCCCGACAGGTGCCGCAACGCGCGATAAGGATACTGGCATCGTAACGATGAACACCGATCGTTGTGTGGGTTGCAAATATTGTATTGCTGCCTGCCCGTACAATGCTCGTTATATCAATCCTGAAACACATGTAGCCGATCACTGCAACTTCTGCCTGAATACTAGATTGGTTAACGGCGAAGATCCAGGATGCGTAAGCGCATGCCGTCATGGAGCTTTATGGTTCGGCGATGAGAACGACCCAGACTCTTATGTTGCACGTCTACTTGATGTTAAGGATACGGTCAGGGTAAGACCCGAACTTGGAACTTCACCAAGTCTTCATTACATTCCTAAGAAAACAGCAGGAGTCTAACCATGCAAGGCATTGACTTTACAATCGGCTTGACTGAGGGCGTAGCATGGCCGTGGCCAATCGCTGTATACCTGTTCCTCGCAGGTATTTCAGGCGGGGCTGTGGCTGTAGCTATCTGTTTGAACCTTTTCAGGAACAAACATCTCGATACGCCCATCATGAAAGCTGCCACTGTAGTTGGCTTCTTCACGATTGTGCTCGGGATGATATGCCTTGTGCTTGACCTGACAAATCCATTATATTTCTGGCGCATTCTGATTTACTACAACCCAACATCAGTGATGTCCATTGGCGTAGCAGCGTTGCTGTTCTACATCCCCTTGGTCTTCATTCTGATGCTGCTTAGCTTAAAGGCGCATGTTGCAACTTGGCCAGGATTCGGTTGGCTTGTACCCATCCTTAATTTCTGCTCCAAGTTCAGGGCTCCGCTAGACTGGATCGTCCTGTTCCTCGCAGTAGCAATCTGTGCTTATACGGGCTTCCTGATTTCAGCTTTAATTCGCTACCCGCTTATCAACACTGCTGTGCTTCCGGCTTTGTTTGTCGCATCTGGTCTATCAGGTGGCACCGCAGCAACTAAAGTTTTTGCGGCGTGGTGGTTTGGAGCCGACCGTCATGGCGATGACATCCATGCTTTGCATGGTGCCGAATGGCCAATTATGGCGGCCGAGGCACTTTGCCTACTGATGATTGGTATCGCCCTTATAAGTGGAAACGCCTCCATGCAAGCTTCTGCTACAGCCTTTACTGAAGGTGTCTGGGCACAAGTCTTCTGGATTGGTGCAGTTGGTGTTGGTTTCATTATTCCTTTAGTCTTGAGCTTCTTCGGAAGCAAGGCATTTAGGGATGGAGCCACCGTCTTCTACACTTCTGGCGTAGCAGCTATCTGCGGCATGATGTGTTTACGTCTGTTTATCATCTATGCTGGCCAGTTGAACGGTATCTAATAACAAAAATATAAATACTTCGTTGAGCTTTGAATGCAAACAATTTCGCATTCAAAGCTTTTTTCGTGTGCCTGGCATGCAGGCAATCTATAAGGTGGAAGTCCTGAACTCGCC
>JAJPXW010000241.1 GCA_021205255.1 Burkholderiales bacterium | reverse complement strand
ATCTCGCGCTAAAGCTTATGTCTATTTGATTTATTGCCTTAATTAATGAAAGTGACCCACGTGTGTATTTACTTGAGAACATTTCTAAATTAGAAAACATCGGGCAAATTCAGTTCAAGAGCAAAAGAAGAATGCATAAAGAATTAAGAGCAGTTCAAATCGCTGCGTATTTTCTTTGGATAGCGCAAAAACCTCTTGAATATAAAAAGCTAATCCAATTAATGTATCTATCGGAACGAGAATATCTGCTCAATCATGGTTCTCTTTTAACAGGCGACGGTCTTCTCTGTGAAAGACGCCACCCTATTCTGGCAAAAACTGAGAATGCTTTTAATTCCTTGGAGAACCACCCCGTATGGAATACATGGTTAACGAGTTCCTCCACACTTTCAACAAGAGGCCATAGGTTCTTCTCGTTGAGGAGAAATATACGGGACAGGGAAGTTTTCGATCGCTTAAGTGGAGCAATGTTGAAGGTTCTAGATGAAACGTATACAACATTCAGTAACTCCGATAGTGAGATATTGTCTGATTTAAACCAGAAACGAGACCTTTATCCAGAATGCTATGAGCCGAACGAAAACAAAGGGGTTTGTTAAGTTACTGGTGGAAAATTTAAGGTTATGTATCCTGTCTCCTCCAGTAGTTTGACCGCGCCCAAAATAGGTGCGCACTTAAAGGCTTGCCTTTTATTATTGCAAGGGCTGTTGCCAAATGATATGATGGTCGCCATGGAATTATCCAGAGGATCAGGCATATCCTCGATGGGAGCCGGTACCCGCGTGAGGGGAAAGCCGCGAACCATCAAGCGCCCTGAAAGGGCGGGCTATATACCCCAAGGAGCAATCCGTGGAGTTGATCCCCGCTTCAATAAAGGGGTTAGCTGTTGGTGGAGACTGAAGGTTCAGTATTCTAGGATACTTCGAATTCTTAAATTCCACCAGTAGTTTAACAATGTCAAACAAAGAGCCCCTTGATGTCAAATCAATCCTGCTAAAGTATGGAAAAATCGAAGAGCAGGCATATATCCTCATAGAGGATCTAGCTGAACAAGAAAGCTACGAGACAATGGTTCTGGAACTCAATAAATGAACCGGAGCATTGTCGGGCACTCAAAGAAAATTGGGGCTAACAATGCAAAGTGGAAAGCTTACTTATTATTCTTTCCCACTACATCCTCCTCATAAAAGGTTGCATAACGCCGCTATGTTGCAAGGAACATTCTGAATCGACTACTGACCTGTCTTTTCAAAAACAGGCTTCTGTCTTATTACAATCAACGCAAATCAAAATCTAAGATCTGAGTTCGGAGGACTCGTGAAAAGTGTAGCTTTAATACTCGCCTTGTTTACCACCTCTTGCCTAGCCGCTAGTCCGGACATTTCAAAATTAACAAACGACTGCGCAGCAAATGATGCGAACGCCTGCAACGACCTCGGGTTTCTCTATAAAAGAGGTAAAGGAGTTCCTCAGTCCTACGCCCAAGCCTTTAACTTCTTCGTTAAAGGCTGCAATCTCAAGAACGCCCATGCATGTAGCAACTTGGGTGTTCTATTCCAAAGTGGTCAAGGAGTAGAGAAATCTCCTGAAAAGGCACTCCACTACTATCAAAAATCTTGCGACTTGAACGGCCGTTATGGCTGCCACAACCTTGGTTTTTTATACGAAAGAGGAATGGCTGTTAACCAGTCCTTTGAAAACGCTAAGAAGTATTACATAAAGGCTTGCGACCTGCGCAATGGCGCTTCCTGTCATAACCTGGCAATACTCTATGTCAATGGACGTGGCGTCGATCAGTCCTATGAAAAAGCTCAGAAGTACTTCCAACGGGGATGCAACTTGCAAAATGGAGAAAGTTGCCACGGTCTTGCCTACTGCTTCTTGGAGGGCTATGGAGTGGACAAATCATTCTCAAAGGCAAAGGCACTTTATAAAAAAGCATGCGAATATCACAATAAAGATGCCTGTGACGTCTATGACCAAATAGTAAAAGACCAAATAGAAGAAAGAGATAAGTTGGAAAAAGCCCAACAGAATCCTTACTAATAGACAGATTTAGAAATAGGCGATGCGTAACCTTCAGCGCATCCCGTAAAAGCTGGCAATCATGAAACTCAAATCCTTTTCAGGCCTCGGCGGTCTTAAAGCAAAACTAGAAAAAGAAGCCGAAGAGCGGGCACGCCAAGAAGCTATTCGGCAAGAAGAAGAACGTAAGAGAAAAGAAGAAGAGCGCTATAGAAAAGAAGAATAAATAAATCGTCTTGCGATAAAGTACTTATTTAAATACGCATTGAAGTCCATAGGAGTTGAAGAAAAGGACTATACCAATGGCAAAACACATCACGAAAAGGAAAAACCGAAGCCCTACCCTCTTCAGAAAAAACTTGATGAAGAAGAAGTATTAAAAGAGAGTCTTTCCGATGAAATTGGAATTGAGCACTTACTTGCTAGCGATGAAAGCCTTTCCTACCACAAGCCAACGGTATCTCCTAATATTCCACGCCAGTTAAGAAGTGGCAAGTGGTCAATTAAAGGAACATTAGATCTGCATGGCTACACTTCCGAGGAAGCTAGGCAACTCTTAGTTGTCTTTTTAAGTGAACAAAGGAAATTGGGTAATCGCGCCGTCCGGATTATTCACGGCAAAGGATACGGCTCCGAAGGCAGAAAGCCCGTACTAAAAGAAAAAGTCCCTGTCTGGCTTGTGCAGCGCAGGGAAGTCTTAGCTTTTGTGCAAGCGCCCGAGAACGATGGGGGCTCAGGCGCGTTGCTTGTTCTACTGTCACCGGCCGACTAGGAATAGCCGACCTCTTTTGCCGTTAAACAGCGGAGTTACCAGTTTCGCCTGTCCTAATGCGGATAACCTCGTCGACTGGCATGACAAAAATTTTGCCATCGCCGATCTTTTTTGTGCGAGCCGCTTTCATGATGGCATCGATAGCCATATCGACTAAGCCGTCTTCAACGACACATTCGATTTTCATTTTTGGCAGGAAATCGACAACGTACTCGGCACCACGGTAGAGTTCGGTGTGTCCTTTCTGGCGACCAAATCCCTTCACTTCGGAGACCGTCATCCCCTGAACTCCAATTTCCGCTAGACTTTCGCGAACTTCATCAAGCTTAAAAGGCTTGATGATTGCAACAATCTGTTTCACGGTAATGCTCCTTATCTTCAATCAGCTTTCTATCAGGCAGTGTACTTATTGACAATCGGGTAGCGCCAATCCTTCCCGAACGCCACCTGCGTCATCTTGGATCCGATTGGGGACTGCCGCCTCTTATATTCTGCTCGTCTAACAAGCTTCAAGGTCTTCAAAACATCCTCTTCGCTGAATCCTTTACTTATGATTTCTTGAGGGTCTGCCTTATGCTCAAGATAGAGTTTAAGTATAGCGTCCAAAACAGAATATTCGGGTAAAGAGTCCTGGTCCTTTTGATCCGCTTTGAGTTCGGCCGAAGGTGCACGAGTAAGTATGTTCTCAGGGAAAATCGGCTTAGGCGAAGTTTCATTTAACCAACGGCAAACTTTGTAGACTTCTGTCTTATAGACGTCTTTAATAACTGCGTAGCCCCCAGCTAGATCCCCGTATAAGGTGGAATAGCCAACAGCCATTTCACTCTTGTTGCCAGTAGTTGCGACTAGAAGTCCTTCCTTATTGGAAATTGCCATGAGGATTACACCACGGATACGAGCTTGCAGGTTTTCTTCTGTAATGTCTTCCTTACGTCCTTTGAATTCTTCGGCCAACATTCCCTCAAAAGCCATAAACGCCGGTTCAATTGGAATAATGATATGGCGAACTCCTAAATTCTTTGAAAGCAAAGTTGCATCGTCAATACTCATCTGGGAGGTATACCTTGATGGCATTAATACAGCGAGCGTGTTTTCCGGTCCGACGGCGTCGCAGGCTATTTTTAGGACTAAAGCGGAATCGACTCCTCCTGAAAGCCCAAGCACAACTCCTTTAAAGCCGTTACCTTGGACATAGGATTTAAACCCTGCTACAAGTCCTTTATAGAAGTCTCCAATATCTTCTTTTCTATGGTATTCCCTCGGAATTTTTATAGAACCATTTTCGACTTCTACGACAGAGCAGGCTTCGGTAAAGGAATCTAATTCAAAAATCTTTCCTGTTAGATGGTTACTAACAAAAGATCTCCCATCGAAAAGAATCTCATCCTGGCCACCAGCCATATTGACATAGACTGCATCGAGACCAATAGAAGTTACATTCTTGGTTACAGCTTCAAAACGTTGATCCGATTTTCCATATTCATAAGGAGAGGCATTAGGGATTAAGAGAACCTGAGCACCAGCGCTTTTAGCTTCTTCAGGTGGATCTTTATGCCAGATATCTTCGCAGATATTGATTCCAAAACAATTGCCTTTAACTTCGAACGTCACACCATCTTTGGAATGAGAGGCAGTGAAATAACGTCTTTCATCAAACACTCCATAGTTTGGAAGATATTGTTTCCTGTACGTGCAGACAATTTTTCCGTTATTTAAAACGGAAACAGCGTTGAATAAATCTTTACCCTCTTTTAATGGATAACCTACAAGAACATGTAACTTTGGGAACTCTTTCAAGGATTGAGCTAAGTGATTAACGGCGTCTGCGCAATCAGAGATAAATCGAGGATGGAAAATCAGATCCTCTGGAGGATATCCGCAAATCGACAGTTCCGGAGTCACAGCAATATCTGCTTGCGGAAATTTCTTACAGGCAGAAAGAATCTTTTGACAATTGCCTTCTAGGTCTCCAACAATAGAACCCATTTGAACTAGCAACACTTTAACTGTGTCTGTCATTTTGCGCGCCTCTCTCTGAAGCTGTTCTTGAAAAATCGGGGCAATTTTATTCCTAGTAGCGTATAAACCCGTGGTTTTTGTTCCTTAAGTGCGCAACCAGTTGGAGGTGCACATAAGGATGATTTACGAAGCATGTTATTAGCAAAATTGGTAATCCTGATGGAGCCTTCTTTTAGTAAATGATTCCTTTAGAAAGTCTCCTGTGAATTTGCTAATCCTTTTCGGAATAAGTAAGGAAGTCGTAGAGTTAGTTAATCTAGAGTTGCTAAGTTTCCTGTTTACCGCTATTGCAAAAGAAAAGTACTGCTTTCCATTGAAGGATTCACAATTTTCAAATACTCAAACTGATTTTTCTATGTAGCTGAAAACTAAGTCCTTCTCAAGATGGGACTAACTAAATTGCGAATATTGGGCAAGAATTTCATTCATGGTTATCCCTAATGGATAGAATCTGCCCGTTTACAAATTAAGAGGACCATCATGGAACAAAACGATAAGAATTCTCTAACAGCTGAAGAACAGGAACAACTTAAGAAACTACTGCAGCAATTGCAGCCTGCCATTAATGCTGTTGACCAAGCTAAAAGGACCATCGAACAGAGTCGTGCTGCGGAAGCAACAATGCAGTTCTTTAATGCAGCTCAGGACTTCTCTAAGAAAGTCCAGACGCAATTGAACCTGGAAACTGTTCAGGATGCATATAAGCAGTTGGAACAGCGTTATCAGGAAAGCAAGTTGCCAGAAATTTTGGAAAGATTGAAGAAATCGCTTCCAGAAAACTTCGAACTTCTCAATAGACAGTTCAAAGAAAGTGGCTTACCAGAAGCATTTGGAATCTTTAGAGACTCCCTCAAGAAAGACGCAACTAAGCTTACTGAAGAATTCCAGACGAGCACATTACCAGCTGCGTATGCTAAGTTCAATGAACAACTTCAAAAGAGTGGTGTTCTTGACACTATTGCTCAGCTCAACGAAAAATTCCAGCAAAGTGGTATTCCTGACCTCATGAATAAACTACAAGATGAGATTCAGAAGAGTGGCATTCAGGATTCCTTTGACAAGCTGAATGAGCAACTTCGTCAGAGCGGTTTCATTGAAAGATATGAAAAATTGAATAGACAGTTCAAGATCGAAGTTACTGAAGCTCAAAAGAAAGCTCAAAAGGAACTTGCAGAAGCTGAAAAGAAAGCAGCCAAAGAAGCCGCAAAGGCAAAGAAAGGCTAATCTACTAGTTCTCTAATTCATCCCGCAAATGGACACCTTAATGGAACGTCCTTGCGGGATTATTTTTACTAAGCCAAACCTGATTAAGTGAACTATCCTAGAAAGGCCCAAATAGCCCTGAACTAGAAAAGTCGGCTTTCTGCCGGAACTATCAAATCTATGTCCATTTAACCCATTGAGGATTTTATTTCAGTAAAACAAATAT
>JAJPXW010000377.1 GCA_021205255.1 Burkholderiales bacterium | reverse complement strand
TAGTGGCTTCTGCATCTCCCACACCTACAGCTGCTCCTAGAGCAACTGCAAGAGCAACTGCGACCTCAACATCCACTCGTAAGAAGGTGTCAAGATGATGAGGCTTTTGCGCATGTTGTTTGGCTTCCTCATCTCGCCAGCTGAGGAGAGAAGAGGTAAGAACGATACTGTCCAAGATATGCTCTCGGACAAGATCCCCGCATTGCGCAGTAATTTCCTGTTCTTCATCCTATTTATCGCTTTCTTAGCGCTTTTCGGAAGACTGGCCTACTTACAGCTTGGCTTCGATACGGATTTCTTAAAGAAGCAAGGTGAAATGCGCTTCCAGCGTACTCTTGACGTACCAGCCATGCGCGGCAAGATTCTTGACCGCAACGGTGCCATCCTTGCTACTAGCGTTCCAGCTAAAGCTCTTTGGTTAATCCCACAGGACGCCAGCCCTACAGACGAACAACTTAAGTATCTGTCCAAGAAACTGCAGATGCCCCTTAAAGATCTCAAGGAGAAGTTCAGTTCAGAAAAAACCTTTGTCTATCTAAAAAGACAAGTGCCAAATGACTTGGCTAATGAAATCCTGGATCAAAAGATTGCCGGTGTGCATTGGACCCGCGAATATATTCGCCAGTATCCAAATGGCACCAGTATGGCGCAGATTGTCGGTCTTACCGGTATAGATGGTAACGGCATGGAAGGCATGGAACTTTCCGAAGAAAAAAGACTTGCCGGTAAGACTGGTTCCCGCCGTGTTCTGAAAGACCGCCTTGGAAGAATTATTCAAGACGCTTGGATTAAAGAACCGCAGAACGGCGAAGATATTTGGTTAACGATAGATTCACGCATCCAATACCTTGCTTACTCATTACTTGAAAAGCAAGTCCACTTCCTTGGTGCGAAAGCTGGGGCTGTGGTTGTTGCCGATCCTCGTACAGGCGATATTCTGGCTTTGGCCAACTATCCAAGTTTTGATCCAAACGACAGGCAGAAGTTCAATCGCGCCGGAGTTAGAAATCGTGCGATAACTGACACGTATGAGCCAGGTTCGACTATGAAGCCATTCTCAGTGTCAGCTGGCCTTAACGAAAAGAAAGTTACTCCGAATACCGTTTTCCAGATTGGCAAGAGTCTGCAGTTTGGCAGGATGTCGATAGGCGACTCCCACTACAGTAAAGAACTTACGGTGTCTGGCATTATTAAGCAGTCCAGCAATATCGGCACTTCCAAGATCGCATTGTTAATGTCTCCGCAGACTATGTGGAGCTACTACAACAAACTTGGCTTTGGTCGCTCGCCGCAAGTCGGTTTTCCAGGGGCAGTGGCTGGTCGCTTAAGACCCGCAAAGTCCTGGAGACCTATTGAACAGGCCACGATGTCTTATGGCCATGGCGTTACGGTTTCCTTGTTGCAACTAGTCCAAGCCTATACGGCTATAGCGCGTAATGGCGACTTAATCCCGCTATCCATCTATAAGGATAGAGACCCAATAGAGTCCATTCCTGTCTTTACAGAAAAGACAGCTAGCCAAATGAAGACCATGTTGGCAAGCGTTGTCGAAAAGGGTGGTACGGGAACAAAAGCAGCTATTGAAGGATTTAGCGTAGCCGGCAAGACAGGTACGGCCTATAAGGTAGAAAAAGGTCAATACGTCCATAAGTACGTCTCTAGTTTTACTGGATTTGCTCCAGCCCAGTCGCCTCGGATCATAGTTGGCGTGATGATTGACGAACCGATGATCGGTAAGCACTTTGGTGCTACCGCAGCTGGTCCACTCTTTGCCAATATCGCATCCGGAACTCTGAGCTACTTAGCAGTGAATCCCGATAAGCCATTGCCGCCAGGAAGTCTGAAGTTTGCAGATAACAAATCTAAACAGGGTGCTAACGCAAAGGCAACCAAGACTTCGGATGTAAGCACTCAAAAACATGACGCTCCTGCTAAGACAGAAGCTAAGCCTAAGAAGAAAGAAAGCATTAAGTCGATTGAAGATGACGACGATCCAATCATGAGATTGATCATTGGCAAAAAAGACGTGAAAGGAGGCCGTAAAAATGGCTAATAACATGGCACTCCTTCAATTTATCCAGCAGCATGCGCCAGTAGGAGCAAAGTTGCGCTTGGATAGCCGTCAAGTACAACCAGGCGATGTCTTCTTTGCAGTAAAGGGAAGTAAAGCTGATGGGTCGACCTTTATGCAGATGGCTGCCAGCAACGGTGCTTCTTGCATCGTGGCAGAAAGTCAGCCAACAATTGATCCGGGCATTCCAGTATTAGTAGTAGAAGATCTCCGTGGCAAACTTGCTGAGATAGCAAGCGCTTACTATGAAGAACCATCCAAGAACATGATTGGAATTGCCGTGACTGGAACGAATGGCAAAACCACAGTCACTCATTGGATTGGACAGCTTTTAACAAAGGCCGGAATTCCATGTGCAGTCATCGGCACTATTGGATGCACATTCAAGGGGGAAAAGCTTGATATTCCACCGCTTACTACGCCTGATGTTCTTTCATTAGAAGGCATCCTTAGCGATCTTCGTAAAGAAGGTTGCAAAGCCTTTGCAATGGAAGCAAGTTCTATTGGACTAGTGCAAGGTCGTATGGCTGGTCTCCATTTGAAGACAGCTATCTTTACGAATCTTTCGCAAGATCATCTCGACTACCACGGCACGATGCAAAAGTATGAAGAAGCCAAGGCTATTCTTTTTAGCTGGCCTGGTCTAGAAAACGCCGTTGTAGACATTGATCATGAAGCAGGGCTTCGTTTTAGAGACAGAGCTAAAGCAAGAGGACTGAACCTCATTACCTGTTCAGTCAAGTCAGATGCCGATTTAAAGGCAACTGATATTGTTCATACCGCTTCCACGCTTGAGTTCACATTGAATTGGAAGAATCAAGCTCGCAAAGTTTCCGCTCAATTTGTTGGATTATTTAACGTAGAAAACTGCTTATGTGCGGTAGCCGCTTGCCTACTTTCCGGCGTAAGTTTTGAAGAGCTCTGCAATGCAGTTCCAACTTTGAAGTCTCCAAATGGCCGGATGGAAAAAGTTGAAGTGCCAGGTAAGCCACTCGTAGTAATTGATTACTCACATACACCTGACGCTCTCATTAAAGCGATGGATGGATTAGCTGATCTCAAGCAGCAAAGGAATGCTGAGATGTGGGTAGTTATTGGTGCCGGTGGAGACCGTGATAAGACTAAGCGTCCATTGATGGGGAAAGCGGCTGCATTATCAGAGCATCCTGTGCTCACTAGCGACAATCCAAGAACTGAAAACCCACAGACTATCTTGGATGAAGTTGCCGAAGGTGCGAAGGAAGCCGTCAAGATTTTAGATAGGGCGCAAGCTATTCGCTATGCGATCCATAACGCGAAGCCACAGGACATCGTTTTGATTGCTGGCAAAGGCCACGAAGACTACCAGGAAATTAATGGAGTCAAGACTCACTTCTTAGACGCAGAGGAAGCTAGAAAAGCTCTTAATGAATGCGGAGGCAATCCATGAACAAGGAAAATTTAATGACGGTTGCCGAATTGGCTGAAGTACTCGGAGCAAAGTTCGGAGGAGCTCCTGATATTGCGTTTTCTTCTGTCGAAATCGACTCAAGAAAAGTAATGCCAGGTGCGCTTTTCTTTGCAATTAAAGCGGCACGCGATGGTCATGAATTTGTTGAAGCTGCTGTTAAGAAAGGAGCAGTAGCGGCTGTAGTGAGTCATTGGGTGGGTTGCCCAATCCCACAGATATTAGTTCCTGATACCCGCAAAGCTCTTCTTCAATCGGCTACTTATTGGCGTCAACGCTTTGACATGCCAGTACTTGCCGTTGCCGGCAGCAATGGAAAGACCACCACGACTCAAATGATTATTTCCATTCTTAAGCACGCTTACGAGGATGGACAGTGGTTAGGTACTGAAGGCAATTTAAATAACGATATGGGCGCAGCATTAATGATTTGGAAAATGCGTCTTAGCCAGAAAGTTGCAGTACTGGAAGCTGGTATGAATCATCCTGGCGAAATGAAAGATATCGTCAAGGCCATTGCTCCAACTATCGGCACAGTGACTAATGCCATGCGAGACCATCAGGAATTCTTGGTTTCGCTAGAAGAAACAGCAAAAGAAAATGGCGAAGTCTTTGTGCAATTGCCGGAATCTGGCATTGCCGTTATTAATGATCTAGACCCATTACATCAGATTTGGTACGAACAAGCTGGTAATAGAAAGATTATTGGTTTCGGTACACCCGATAGCGATGTCTACGCAGACAACATCAGAGGAGAAACCTTCGAACTTAGGTTGCCGGACGGAAGACTTGAAATTACGTTGACGATACCTGGTATCCATAACACTAATAACGCAGTTAATGCCGCCGCTTGCGCCTACGCGCTAGGGATTGAACCGAAATTAATAAAAGCTGGACTAGAAAAGTTCGAAGCTGTGGCCCATAGAAGCAAGGTCATCAAGTTAAAGAGCGGTTCGATCCTTGTTGATGATAGCTATAACGCTAATCCGGATTCAATGCTAGCTGCCTTAGAGATGTTGGCCGGCTACGAACTTCCAAAGATTTGCGTACTTGGCGACATGGCTGAGCTTGGTAGCCAGAGTCCAGCTCTGCATGCCGAAATCGGTAAAGCGGCTAAGGATAAAGGAATAGAAACAATGTTGTGCACTGGCGTCATGATGCAAGAAGCGGCAAACAGCTTCGGCGAAGGCGCACGTCACTTTAACAATAAAGAAGAAATGGCCAAGGAGCTCATCTCGATGCTGAGAGCAAAACCGCATGCGGTTCTGATTAAGGCATCGAATTCCTCAGGCCTTCATTTAATCATCGATGCAGTAGCCCAGGAGGAATAACAATAAATGCTGCTCGCTTTAATACAGTGGATCTCAAGCACCTTTGATATAGAGTGGTTAAGGGTCTTTAACTACTTAACGATGCGTGCCGTTTTGGCCGCATTGACAGCCTTCTTTATTGGGCTGGCCATCGGTCCTGAAACTATTCATGAGCTTCGTATCCTGAAAGTGGGTCAGGCTGTCCGTTCGGATGGTCCGAAATCTCACTTGCAAAAGGATGGGACACCAACGATGGGCGGCATCATCATTTTGATTGCCGTAGGAATTTCAACCCTCCTGTGGATGGATCTAACTAACCGCTTTGTCTGGATCGTCCTTTTTGTGACGCTCAGCCTTGGCGCGGTTGGTTGGACTGACGACTATCGCAAAGTGGTTCACCACGATCCCAACGGTATGTCGTCACGTGAAAAGTATATGTGGCAGTCCATTATTGGAATTGTCGCAGCTGTTTATTTGGCCTTTGCAGTGGCCGCCCCGAATTCCGGAGATATTTGGAAACTTGTCGGAGAATGGATCTCCAGTGGATTCACCTCAGTTCCATTACCCTCCAGGAGCGACTTGCTCATACCATTCTTCAAAGATGCTTCAGTGCCTCTTGGAATTTGGGGTTTCATTATTCTCAGTTACTTCGTAATTGTCGGCACCAGCAATGCAGTGAATTTGACTGACGGACTTGACGGTTTAGCCATTCTTCCTAGCGCCCTAGTGGGAGTGGCATTAGGCGTCTTCGCCTATGCCGTTGGACGCGCCGACTATGCGGAATATTTACTTCTTCCCTATGTGCCAGGTGCCGGGGAAGTCGTTGTGGTCGGATCGGCATTAATTGGCGCTGGTCTTGCCTTTTTATGGTTTAACGCTCATCCCGCTGATGTCTTCATGGGCGACGTGGGGGCATTAGCTTTGGGAGGAGCGCTAGGAACAATGGCCATCATTTCTCGCCAGGAATTAGTCCTCTTCATTATGGGAGGCATCTTCGTGGCAGAGACGGTGTCCGTCATTTTACAAGTCGGTTATTTCAAGCTAACCCACGGCAAACGAATATTCCTGATGGCTCCGCTACATCACCACTTCGAATTGAAGGGGTGGGGCGAAAACCAGGTCGTCGTTCGCTTCTGGATTATCACAATAGTACTTGTGCTAGTTGGATTGTCAAGTTTAAAGATAAGGTAGTTGGAAATGGCAGAGAAAAAAGCGTTAGTAATTGGTCTAGGCGCCTCGGGACTTGCGGCAGCGAAATTCCTTCACTCCCACGGATGGAAAGTTAAGGTTATCGATACGCGTGCCGATCCTCCAGCGCTAGCGAAATTGCGTGCGGAAATGCCAGAAGCCGAATTTGTCGGTGGCAACCTCAAAGATATCGTTCTGCAAGACGAACAACTCGGCGCCATTTCCCCTGGACTTTCTCCATTCTTTTCTGAAGCTGCTCCAATTGTGAA
>JAJPXW010000291.1 GCA_021205255.1 Burkholderiales bacterium | reverse complement strand
CATTACCCCCATGGTGTCTAGTAAAGGAGTCCAGTCAAGAAAGCGTCCCCTTTCTTGAACCTTTGCGTTATGAAAAACTTTTCCTGGAGAATTAAATGGATCTTTCCATTCTTAATCGAAGGAGTTTCCTTAAAGCGTCTGCTATAACTGGCGCCGCTGTTGCATTGCAGGAAGTAGCAGGTGGTCTAGTTAAGGATGCTTCAGCTCAAGCCGCCCCTGCCGCAGCAGCTGCGGACGACACACAAATTATTAAAACAGCATGCCGTGCATGTATTCATAACTGTGCCGTGTTAGCGCACGTTAGAAACGGCCGTGTCGTAAAGCTTGAAGGAAACCCCGAATACCCGATGAGCCACGGCTCTATTTGTGCAAAGGGACTATCTGGCATTCAGGCCGTCTATCACCCCAATAGAAATAAATATCCTCTAATCCGTGTTGGAGAAAGAGGCGAGAACAAATGGAAACGCATTTCTTGGAAAGAAGCGATTGATACGATTGCCCATAAATGCGTTGACGCAGCTAACAAATACGGCGCAGAAACCATCCTAGTTTCAACTGGCGGTGGCGGAAACCCAGCCTTCCGCGGCGTACGTCGTATTGCTAATGCATTAGGTACTCCGAACTTCTTTGAACCGGGATGCGCTCAGTGCTATTTGCCTAGAACTCTAGCTTATGGCTTGCAGTATGGTGGCCCATCTACCAGTATTGCCGACGAATCCTGCTTAGAACTCTACAATCCAAACACCCCAATTAAGACCTACGTTATGTGGGGTACTGACCCGTCCTATAGCTGCCCAGGTGGCGGCGGACGTGTTGTTTCCGACTTAAGAGCCAAAGGTGTTAAGACTATCGTTATCGATCCACGCTTTAACGCAGATGCTTCTAAAGCCGACATTTGGCTGCCGATTAGAGCAGGTACTGACGTAGCTCTTGAGCTTGCTAGGATTAAATACATTATCGATAACAATCTGTTCGACAATGATTTCGTTACTAAGTGGACAAACCTCCCATATCTTGTCGATCCAGATACTAAATACTGTGTCAAAGCCAAAGATTTCTTTGGTGAAGGCGGTCCATTCGACTATGTAGTATGGGACAAGAAGACTAATTCTGCTAAACCATATACCTATCCCTACGATGAAAATGTCGAAGTTGATCTCGATAGCGAACACGTTATCAATGGCAAGACTTATAAGACTGGTTTCCGTCTGCTGAAAGAAAGATGCGAACCGTGGACAATAGAAGCAGCGGCAAAAGAATGCTGGCTCGATCCGAAGCAGATTGAAAAAGCTATCCGCCTTTATGCAGAAAGCCACCCAGCGGGTCTATCTCTAGGTGTTGCTACTGACCAGTTCCCAAATTCAGTAGAAGCTGCTATGGCTTCCGTCATTCTCAACGCCCTTTGCGGAAATGTTGAGTGCCCAGGATCGATTATGAACCGTAATCCTTCTTCGGCAGTTGTACCAGCTGGAAGTATGCTAACAGCCGCTCCGAAACTTCTGCCAAAAGGCCAGTTGAAGAAGAGACTAGGTGGTAACGAGTTCAAAGGCCTCTATCAGTGGGATGCTTCATCGCCACCTATGGTTCTGAAAGCCATGCAAACCGGCAAGCCATATCAGCCAAGAGTTTGGCTTGATAGGTCCGGTAATAAACTCGGCGTATTGGCCAACGTTAAAGCCTGGGCTGAAGCTTCTAAGAATGTTGACTTCATCTGCCACATGTTCATGTATCCAACTAGCATGTCCACCTTAGCCGATATGTTGCTACCAGCAACCGAATGGCTTGAAACCAACATGTTGGTTGAGAACCTCAACAAGGTATTTGCCCGTCAGCCAGTAACCCACACCTGGGAAACTGAAGACGAAACCTTGATGTGGTCGAAACTGGCCAAACGTTGCGCAGAACTTGGTCTAGAGAATTGCAAGAGGGCTTGGGATCCAGAATTCATGGGCGATGAGGAACCTTACTTCGATTCTATGAAAGAACTCATGGATAGAAGATTGAAGAAACGCATCAACATGACTTGGGACGAACTGCTTGCTTGCCAGCCATACGAGTTCATGCCTTATGACAAGTGGAATACCTACTATGTCTACAAGCAGACCGATCCGAAGACCGGCTTGCCGAAAGGCTTCGGCACCTCTTCCAAGAAGGTCGAATGCTACGGTGACTGCTACATTACGTTAGGCAGAACTGGTAAGCCATATGCTCTTGACGACGATGTGCCACCAGCATCAGTAGACTATGATCCATTGCCATACTACGTGATTCCAGAAGAGAATCCATATAACGATTATGGTAAGGAATATCCATTGGTCATGACAAACGGTCGTCTCCCGATGTACCACCATGGCACATTGAGAAACATCCCTTATATCCGTGAAATTTATCCAGTTCCTGAAATTTGGGTCAACCCTGTTGACTGCCAGAAGTATGGTGTCAAACAAGGAGACTGGGTCTGGGTTGAGTCCCCACGTGGAAAAGTCCGTGCAGTCTGCCGTGAAACTATCGGCGTACAGCCTGGCCAGGTATACCAGGAAAGATTCTGGACTCCAGAAACCCTGAATACTCCGACCAAAGGATACTTGGATTGCAACGTCAACGTTCTTTCCAGAAGCGATGGCCCATATAACCAGAAAGTCGGAACTTATACGCTACGTGGCTATCAGGTGAAAATCTCCAAGGCCGACAGTGCACCAGAAGGTGTCTGGACCAAGCCGGAAGATTTCAAACCATGGCTACCTCAGCCAACCGATAAAACACCAAATCCGGAGCTATAAATGACACAGAAAACATTAGTTATTGACCTGGACCGTTGCATCGGTTGCTATGCATGCGAAATCGCTTGCAAAACCGAAAACAATGTTCCATTGGGAGTCTATTACAACAAGGTTCTCACCATTGGACCAAATGGCGTCTATCCAGACATCCATATGTACAATCTTCCAACCGTATGTCAGAACTGCCGTGAGGCTCCATGCGTGAAAGTTTGCCCAACTGGTGCTTCCTACTATACTGACGACGGTCAGGTTTTGATTGACCACGAGAAGTGCATTGGCTGCAGAATGTGCATGGCCGCATGCCCATACGGCGCACGCTCCTACAACCAGGACACCAAGGTTGTGGAAAAATGCACGCTTTGCCGTCATCTGCAGGAAGTCGATTCCTTGCCAGCCTGCGTCAAGGCATGCTGCGCCAAGGCTCGCTACTTCGGCGATATTGACGATCCGGAAAGCGACGTATCCAAGGCAGTTGCTGCCGCCGGTCCAGAGAATGTACATTCAATGCCCGACAGCGGAAACCATCCTTCAGTGCGTTATATTCTGCATCCGAAGACTGGAACATGGACAACCAACCCACCGAAGATGCTGTAACAATGTGATTAATTAGCTAGAGAGCGTGGCTCAGACGTTTTCAGCTGCACTCAAAGGAGCAAATAATGACTCAAGAGATGTATCTAATTTTATTTACTTGTCTGAGCTGCTTGGCGGCTGGAATCTTTCTAGCCGTCGCCCTAGCCGATAAGCGAGATTATCCCGAACAAGTACTTTTCTGGGGATCGATAAGTAGCTTAGTTGCACTGGGTTTAGGTGGCATTTCCGCCATCCTTAACCTCGGTCACCCGGAGATGGTGCTTGGTGCATTAGCACATCCCGGTACTGGCATTTTCTTTGAATTTTTGAGCATACTACTCTTCGGAGTAGCTGTGCTCATTTATGTTTTTATGCTGGTAAGAGGGATGGCGGAATCCTCCCGTAGAATACTGGCATATGTTTCTGCATTCTTTGCATTAGCGCTTCTCGTCGCATTCGGTAGAAACTTCTACATGGAATGGCGTCCCGCATGGAATACTTATACTCTTGCGGTTCCTTTCCTTGGATGGGGTCTGGCGGTTGCCGGATACACCTATGGAATATTCAGCCGATTCTCCGATGAAGAAAATTTGCAGACCATGTGGCCAGCCTTAATGGGATCCTGCATCGCACTTATTTTCACGTTATCGTATTTTTGCGCTTTGATCCTTTCTCCTGCAGAAGAGGCACAGGCTGCGGTTCAAAGTTGCCTTTCAGGAGCCTACATGGGACACTTCTGGGGCGGAATCATTATTTGCGGTTTCGTTATTCCAGTTATTGCCGCGCTTATAACCAAAGCAAAGGTCCTGTGGGTGAATGCCTTATGCATCCTCTTTTCCTTGATAGGTGCAGGCACTCTCCAGTGGCTACTGTTCCAACTCGGCACTGCAACTTGGCAATTCTTTAAGAAAATGGGTTAACGCTTTAACAATTACCAAAGGTATTTTCAGAATTGTTTCTGATCGCTCCGGTCTCCATAAACGATCAGACAATGTTTGGGATTTTCCAGGGATCCTAAACCACATAAACTTATAACACCAAGAGAGTTGAATCCTAAAGAATTCAGTATGGAGGCATTTCCCTGACTGTTTAAGCCTAGTGAAGGCGCATGCTAGCGGCTGCGAAATCCATCACTAGGCTTTTCTATTGTCTCTTCTTTTTACTCTATCCATGCCCTTATTCAGGATCGGGATCTGAATCTGGCTCCTCCTCATCCTCATTGAGGTCATATTCTAGGCTCGATATCTGGTACATCAAGAAAGGTATAAGGACATTTTCTGGCATTAGCTTTTCACAAGATCTCTTGATGTAAGTTTCCTTATACGGAACTAAAGCAAGAAACGCCTCCTTTGCACGAGAAGTCAAAGATTTATCTTCATCATTTTTTCTAATGTATTTTTGGAAGTAGGCCTCGAGGACAAGAAACGCTAAAGCTATCTTTCCTTCTTCGGATATTCTTTGAGGATCTACCGCAAGCAAATAGCCCTGACAATCGTCAATTAGCATACTTATGTCATGGACGTTTCCAGAGAACACATAATACATACTTGCCATTTGCAGTCTCTGCCTGATCCAATCTTCTTGCTCGGCTGTAAATGGGCTTGGTTTCTTTTTGGTACGACTGCGGGAAGTTGTAGTTTTCCGAGCAGTCTTAGGGTTTTTCAACATAGAAGGAGAGGCCTCTCTTTGAGGTTGCGCTTCTCCTAATATGCCACAAGACTCTGAACTAGGAGCTTGTGCACACCCATAGAAACCCGGTTCGAGACCTATGAATTCCCAGTCCTTTTCAGGACCCAAATCAAAAGTCTGTGGAGAAGTCAATACGTGGTCCCTATACATTTGCGGGGTAATTTGAGAGTCAGGAAAACCTTTGAACTTTTCGGCCTCAGCTCTTTCGTTAACCATGACAAAAGAGACATAAGGAGAAAGTAAACCGAATTTCTCTGAAATTTCCTTGCGTTTATTTTCGTCCTGGGTTTGCCGATAAAGCCTTAATGCGTAAATTTTTATCAATGATCGGTAAAGTTCTATGCTTGAATTTGGTGTCCACCGATTTGGACTAAGAATCTTTTCATCGGGATTAGTAAGGCAAGTAAGCTCAGGCAGAGCGGATGGCCGGCTTTCATTCCAGATAAATGTTGCACTTTGACCAGCCCATAATTTGACTTCTTTCTTTTGTTCCCCTCGTGTCAACTCATAGGAAAATTGGCTGGTATGCATCTTTTCCACCATCCGAATCAAAACTGGCTTCATGTCTTCAGCTGGCATCACAACAGCACAAGCTCCGTTGGTTTTCTCTGCCAGCTGCTTCAATAATGGTTCAGCAGGGGCGGAACTGACCCCTATTACAAAGATTCGATGTCCACTTTCAGTAGCTTCTTTAATGATTGGATCTACATTCCAAATATCGCCATCGGTAATAAGAAGCACATCCGATGAAGGAGTTGCCATTTTGAATACACTTGAAAGGGCACGCTCCATTTCGGTTCCACCAAGATCAGCAGCTAATTTTTGCAATAGCGGTTCAATATCCCTACGCAAATTCATGGGACTAACGGAAGTAGGAGCGGAGATGTCATGGATAAACTCATTACCGAATCTGGTAAAAGTTATCGTGTCCTTTTCTTCTAGTTTTTCGAATAAGTTTTTAAGAGCATTTCTAGCTTGAGAAATTGGAATTCCATCCATTGAACCTGAACAATCCACTACGACATTTAAATTAATCGGTTTATCTTTGTGTTCAGCTAAGGGATAGAAAGTACATATTTCCACAGCATTACCAGGCTCGTCTACGGGCACATTTCTTATTGCCACTGGCATCGGCTCGACATCTTTAAAAATGAAAGCAATATCCCTATCAGGAACAGCATTAGCAATGTCCATTACTGTTGAATCGGCGTGGCTAGCATAGGTAGCGACATGGTTAAGACAGGTTATT
>JAJPXW010000371.1:4279-6308 GCA_021205255.1 Burkholderiales bacterium | reverse complement strand
TAAAAATTGAGAAATGGGGTTAAAACTAGATTTTTGAATCTTTCCGAATAATGATTAAAAAGCGCTTAATCTGGGAAAACTGAATTACATAGAAGTAACTAATTTTTAAAATACTGCGTAGAAGCAACATCCTTTCAATAAAGTTACAAATTTCCACATCTTCTCAATACAAACACTTCACCTGTTAGGGTGGTTATTTAATTAATCAATAAATCTCATATAACTAGGCTAAAAATTCAACGTTTTCGCGTCTTAAATGGCTCAATTCGCCTATTGAAAGATGAGGTATTACGAAGGAGCTCCTTAGACTGAGAGAGAAAAAGGAAAATCCATGCATTACATAATTGCGCTGATTATCGGAGCTTTCTCTCTTGGCATGGCTGAACTAACTATCATGCCAATTCTCGTGCCAATGGCAGAGAGCCTCCAAATTTCCATTCCAGTTGCCGGTCATATCGTGGCAGCCTACCCGGGAGGAATCGTCGTAGGTGTCACTTTTATCGCTTTGTTTGGCCGAGGTTGGGATAGAAGACATATTCTTTTAATTGCCTCCTTATTCATACTCATTGGAAATTTAGGTGCCACCTTTGCGCAAAACTATTATGAAATGCTAATTGCGCGTTTCGTTTGCGGATTGCCGGACGGAGTATTTTTTGCAACAGCCGCTGTAGTTGCCAATGCGTTAGCCGCCCCTGGATAGTCGGCCAGAGACATAACGTTAATGGTACTTGGCCAAAGTGCGGCTACCATGGTAGGAGTGCCTCTAGCCACTTTTATTGCATTATGGTATGGCTGGAGAGCGGTGTTCTTAATTGTCGCAGCTGTAGCTTGTTGCATGTTAGCGGCCGTATTTTTCCTGCTGCCGCCCGTGCCGTCAAGAAACATGCCGAACCTGCGTCACCAACTTGCTTACCTTAAGAGCTTTAGACCGTGGTTCCTTCTGGCTTCTTTAGGCTTAGGTTGCGGAGGCTTCTTTGGTTACTACGCATTTATTGAACCTATCCTTGAAACCAATGCCGGCTTTCCAAGATCGGATATTTACTGGCTAATTGGACTAGCTGGAACCGGCATGGTAGTTGGAAACGCAATTTCCGCTTTCCTCGCTAAGTATGTATCTACGATTGCCTTATCGACATACGCTCAATTGGTGATGCTAATCGGCACTGCTCTAGCTGTATTCCTCTCAGGCAATCCAATATTCGCCGTTCTTTTGATGATTTTGATCGCCGGTGCAAACTTCTTTCTTGCCGGACCAGAACAGGCTTTGCTCATTAAGGATGCGCCCGGTTCGGAATTACTTAGCACCTCTCTAGGCCAGTTTGCATTTAATTCCGGTAATGTAATTGGAACGTCATTAGGAAGTATTTTTATTCACTATATGGATTCGCCGATTTTTTGCGCTATTCCGGCTACGGGATTAAATATCCTGGGATTGATAACCCTTATCGTTTTTTGGAATTCGGCACCGAAAAAAGAAATTGCGGTGGAAACACCAGATAATTCCCCTGCCCTGAGTGCAATGCATACTACAGGGAACGGTACTACCACTACTAAGTAGGACGATATCTTTCAAATATTGATATTGGCTCAGGTATTAGAGGCTCTCCCAATGTAAGTAGCTTGCAAAAATTTTCAATTCAATCCTCCCATCAGAGTGGGAGGCGTAATATTCTTGTTAACTAAAAGGAATGACCTAATACGGCATTTGATATATTTACTGAAGTGGTTGCTACCAGTAGTTAAATGAACGCCAAAGTTGAAAGAAGACATTTTGTCATAGGTTTAATTTGCATAATCCTGGCAATTATTATTCTGGTCGTTACGGCAATTGTGGCCGAACCTTATTATTTCGCTCCTAAGATTGTCACTGAAACATACTTCTCAGACTCCATAAACGGATTAGAAGTTGGAAACCCAGTTAAGTTTAGAGGGATTCCCATTGGCCAAATTACCAAAATTGGATTGACTTCTGAACTTTACCCGCAGGACCACATAGCACCTTTCGAAGAAAGGGAGTCCCTAGCCGTAG
>JAJPXW010000371.1:758-4269 GCA_021205255.1 Burkholderiales bacterium | reverse complement strand
CCGTAGTCAGAATGTTGCTTTACTTCGATAAGCGTCTCTTTACCGAACAGCTTCCTAAATATATTGCCCAAGGGCTTAGGGCGCAAACTCAGCTTGAAGGACTCACTGGAGCTCAGTACATTTCCTTAGACTTTCTCGAACCTTCCCGCTATCAGGTAAGGCGCCACCCTTATCCTTGGGTTCCTGCAAATCCAGTTATTCCGTCTGCTCCCAGTCTTACAAATGAAATTCTCGAGAGCATAGAAAACTTCTTTGCAGGACTAAGCGACATGCATTTGGATAGCAAGTTCAAAGACACTCTTCCAGCTATACAGGCTCTTATCCTTCAACTTGACAGATTTGCAGCCGGCATAACGGGAGAAACCGCAAACGAAGTACTTGGAAATATAGATAACTTTCTTAAGACAACCGATGGCAAAGTTACCGATTTCGACATGCAGAAGATAAATAATATGGTTAAATCGTTAGATGCTTCTGCTAAGGAAATAAGTACTCTTGCTCAAGGGCCCGAAACCCAGGAGCTCGTTAATCAAATCAATGCCCTAAGCGACAAATTCAATGGAATTGCAACTGGAAACGAGTACAGCATTCGGCGATTAATGAATTCTCTTGTCCAAGTAACTCAAAGCTTAGCCGACTTCACTAGGCAGCTGAATAACAATCCTGGATTGTTCATTCAGTCGCTCACTCAGTAATACCCTGTTTTTGCTAGGCTCGAATTAAAAAAACTGCCTTAGACGGAAAAGCCGGTTTTTACCGGCTTTCGTCTTTTAATCCTTCGATTGTTATCTTAGTTTCTTGGTTGCTTAGTTGATGGACACCTCGTTACCAAGTACCCATCCAAGTAATAAGCAAGGCGTTGATCAAGTCAATTAAGAAAGCACCCACAAGGCTAACGACAAGCCACGCACGAGGTGAGGTGCCATACTTTTCTGCTAAGGCCTGCATATTGGCAAGACCATTAGCCGTCGAACCCATTGAGAATCCGATACCGCCTACGCAGAGCATGACGGAGTCGTAGACCTTTCCAAAGGCAAGAAACACGAAAAAGAAGAATGTGATAAGAACAACTGTCTGGCAAAACAATATGACCACAAGCGGTATAGCTAAATGGAGTAATTCATGCAACTTAAGGCTATTAATAGCCATTGTTACGAAGAGAATCAAGCTAATATCGCCGATAGAGTTCAAGCCTTGGCTTTCAATTGTATATTTCCCGGTGAAATCACCATAGTTTCTTACGATGGTTGCCACCAACATAGATCCAATATAGGCTGGAAGCGTAATCACGTAGGCTAGGCCTGAGGAAACGACGCTTCCCAATGCCATGCAAATTGCCACGACACCACCAGCCTTGAGTAATTGAGGAGTAAGCGTAGCGGTATGGTTGCTACTCATTACGTCCGTTTCGATTTCTTGTGGGATTTTTAATTCCTTTTTTTGGCCTTCTTCTTTTGGAGTCTTGATTCTGTATCTATGGATAAGCCATTCGCCAAAAGGAGCACCAATCATTAAGGCAGCCACCATACCGAAGGTTGCGGCAGTAATAGCCACTGCCGTACCGCCTGCAATATTGTAGGTATCTTGGAAGTAAGGACCGAAGGCTGCGGCTGTCCCGAGCCCTCCCATTAAGGAAACTGAACCAGCAAGAATGCCGTAGTGGGTATTGAGCCCCATCATCTTTGCCAATCCCATACCAAGCAAGTTTTGGATGACAGTCAAGATGGTAACTGCGATTAGAAAGCCTACTAATAGCTTTCCACCTTGTTTAACCACTTTCAGACTGGCCGACAAACCAATTGTGGTAAAGAATGCCAGCATTAAAAGAGTTTGCAGGGTGGAATCAAAATTAACTTGAAGGATATTCAGTGCTTGTAAAGTGGAAAGGATAAATGCAAAAGTCATGCCTCCAACCACTGGACTAGGAATAGAAAACCTCTCCAAAATGGGAATTTTCTTTTTAGCCCAAACACCAAAATAGTAAGTGCAGACAGCCAAAGCTAAAGCCTGGATGCCCGAAATGTTTATGACTAGAGCAGGATCATTCATGGGCAGCCTATTTAGTTGAGTTATTGGGATTTTCATAAGATTTTACCTTAAATAAGGCAGACTTACTCAAAACCTCTCAGAACGTGAATTGTTGCCTATGTTGGTTAGGAAAAGAAAACACGGATAAAGAGCACCTAGATAATGCAGAAATACACGGAGCCTTTCTAGGTTCCATTGGGTTTTTATAAAAATGACCCCCAGCAATTAAATAAAAAGGTGAAGTGGAAATGGTTGAAATTGTGCAAGCGGGTAATCCGGAGTTCTTTGATAGAACAGCAACGCTAATGAACATTCCTGATCCCGGAGAAAAGAAGAGACTTGTCGTTGTAGGTGGTGGGTTTGGAGGCTTAAAGCTGACTAGGACCTTCAAGGACCCACGTTTCCAAGTTGTGCTCCTGGATAAGCGCAATCACCATATATTCCAACCACTACTATATCAAGTTGCAGTCGGTGGCATTGAGCCAAGCACTGTCTCATTCCCATTTAGATCTATTTTTGTAAATCGGGAAAATTTTCACTTCCGTGTATGCGAAGTTCTGAGCGTTGATCCGGAACACAACATTATTAAAACTTCCATTGGTACTCTCAAGTACGATTATTTAGTTATCGCTACTGGAGGAGATACCAACTATTTTGGAAATAAATGGCTGGAAGTCAGCACGATGGCTTTAAAGAATACCGCCGAAGCTCTCTATAACAGAAACCAGATATTTGAAAGCTTTGAACTTGCATTAGCAACGGATAATCCGCTAGAACGTGCAAGGTTCTTAACTTTCGTCATTGTAGGTGGTGGTGCAACTGGCGTTGAACTTGCCGGAGCCCTGGCTGAATTCAAAAAATTTGTTCTCGCTAAAGATTACCCAGATCTTGATCCCAATGAAGTAAGAATCATCATTGCCGATGGTGCACCAAGACTACTGAACGTATTCAATGAAAGGTACTCTAAAGAAGCCGCTGATTATTTGGAATCAAGAGGCGTAGAGCTTAAGCTCGGAACAAGAGTACTAAGCTTTGAAAGAGGTGTCCTTAAATTCACTGACGAAGAAATAGAGACCTATAACGTCTTCTGGGCCGCTGGTATAAAATCCAACGGAATGCCAGGATTCCCAGAAGAAACTTATGCACCAGGCAACCGCATTAAAGTCAATCAGTATTGCCAGGTCGAAGGTTACAAAAATATATTTGCAACTGGCGACTGCTGCTGCCATCCAACTGAAAAATATCCAAAAGGACTCCCGCAAGTTGCTCAGCCCGCACTTCAAGGTGCGGTAAATATTGCACATAACATCTTGAATATGGAAGACGGCATGAGTCTGGAGCCGCTTAAGTATTTCGATAAAGGCTCCATGGCCACCATCGGTCGTAACCACGCCGTCGTGGAAATAGGTAAATTTAATTTTGGCGGTTTCTTTGGATGGTTCCTCTGGCTTGCTCTTCACCTCGTTTACCTAGTTGGGGTCAA
>JAJPXW010000371.1:0-748 GCA_021205255.1 Burkholderiales bacterium | reverse complement strand
CTACAATAATTCTTTAAGAATTATCGTGTTGCCGGCAAGACACAAGAAACACACAGTCACTATTGAGTACGACGTAGAAGCGGGCAAGACTCCTACACCTTAACAATTATTTTTCTCTGTAATATTTACCGTCCAAAGGGGCGGTAAATTTTTGTTTAAGGTATGCTAATCAATTGAAAATACAATATGAATGTTGCAGTCAATTGGCAATGGCCAATTAAAGAGCTTGGCCTAACCAAACCTCTGGACCTTTTATGACCAACTTATATATCTGGCTTACCATTGGCCTTGTTGCGATTGGCGCCGATTTGATTTTTATTAATTCAACTTACCTAGTGATGGTAGGTCTAGCTGCTTTTATAACTGCCATTCCAGCTTTCTTAGGTTTCTCGCTTTTATGGCAGCTAATATTGTTTGCTATCACTGGATTTATTCTTTGCTTTATCCCTTGGACACAACAAAGAAGGCGCCGACATTCTCTTGAAACAGCGTATCAAATTCAAAATATGGATCTTGGACACGAAGTCCAAGTCAATGAAGTTAACCATTTAGGCGTGGCTAAAGTTAACTACCGAGGTGCGATTTGGGATGCAATTGCAGATCACGGCTATACGTTATCGAGGGGCGTTTGGATTATAGTAGCTCTTAAATGCAATCAACTCATTCTTAAAAAAAAGGCGTAGTCATGTATGAAATTGGTATTAATTTTGAAATTGTTTTTACCATCGTTGGTGTAATCATTGCTTTT
>JAJPXW010000280.1 GCA_021205255.1 Burkholderiales bacterium | reverse complement strand
ATATAGAATAATAAGCTGTAAGTTGAATTCATTTCGAATGCAAATAAGGAAACTCGGCTTTTAACTGAAAAAGTGTGTTTCCTTAAATCGAAATACGGTATAGACTTAGGATGTTGTAATTGAGAGTCATTCTCATTTTAATTAATAAGAAGAGGACATCATGAAATATGGCTACAAGCTTGCGTGGACCTTCTTCGGCGGAATGATTGCCGGAGCGGCCACGGCTTCCATGGTAGGCCGTGGAAAACTACGCCCCTGCGCTGCAAAAGGTCTTTCCTATATTTATGACTGGAAGGACAAGACAGTTGCCGCTTGCGAAAGCATGAAAGAAGATTGCGAAGACTTGGCTGCAGAAGCTAAAGAAGCCCAGGAGCTCCGTAAAGCTAAGAAGCAGGCAGAAGCCGCCGCCATCGAAGAAGATGTGGTTGAAGTCGATATAGTAGAAGACGAGAAGAAGCACTAAAGGGCAGCTCTCAATACCCTTAACTCATCTACGCACGGGTGCGTGCCAATAGCGTGCCTGTGCTAACTCTGGATACTTCAATGAAATTTAAAGTAGTCTCTCATACCAAGGGGCGTATTCGTTTTACCTCAGATTTTCCTTTCGGGCACGCAGCCGCCATGGAATTAACCGATAAGCTCGACATGGTTCCCGGCGTCGAAAGTGTAAGTATTAATGCCCGTACAAGAAGCGTCCTGCTCCAATACTCATCAAATGCCAGCCTGGAGAAAGCAAAAAGAGTATTGGCCAAGGAAATGAGAGAACTAAGTCAAAAATCGCTGGAAATTCCTGTCGGGCAAAGCGTTTTATCCGACATAGCGTTTTGGCCGACACTTAGATACACCCTAAGGCCGATACTTCCGCTACCTTTGCGAATTGGCTTTTTCACGAACGCCTCCAAAGGAATTTTTGCTGAAGGCTTCAAGAAACTGTTTTCCGGTAAGTTGACCGTCGAAGTTCTCGACCTCAGCGCAATGGTCATCTCCTTAATACTAGGTGACTTTAGAACTGCCGCCACTTTAGCTTTGCTACTTGGTTTTGGTGAGAAGCTGGAATCCTGGACTCGAAAGAAGACCATGGAAGGCCTTACTCGTTCTCTTGCATTGAACATCGACACGGTGTGGACAGTAAGAGGCGATCAGGAAGTCGAAACTCCCATTAGCGCAATCACGATGGACGATATTATTGTTGTTCGGACTGGTTCGGCTATTCCTGTAGACGGTACGGTTATAAAAGGAGACGCTTCCGTCAATCAGGCAACGATGACGGGTGAGCCTATCGGCGTTCTTCGCACAGTTGGCAACACTGTATTTGCCGGAACGGTAGTCGAAGACGGAGAACTTTATATCAGACCTTCGAAAATTGGTGGCGAAACAAGGCTTAACAAAATTATCGACTACATCGAAAATAGCGAAAAGGTTAAGGCAACAGTCGAATTACAAGCTGACCAGTTAGCTAATAAAGTAGTTCCATTTAGCTTCTTGCTCGCTGGGATCGTCTGGTTATTAACCAGAAATCTTGCCCGGGTCGCAGCCGTTTTGATGGTAGATTATTCCTGTGCATTAAAGATGGCAACTCCGGTCGCTTTCTTCTCAGCTATGAAAGAAGGTGCCAACCGTAAGATGCTAGTAAAGGGTGGGCGATACCTCGAAGCTTTATCTGAAGTCGATACAGTCGTCTTCGATAAGACAGGTACGCTTACCATGGCCCATCCTCGGGTGACTGAAGTAGTACCGCTAGCCGATTGGAATAAGAACACTATTCTTAAATATGCAGCATGTCTAGAAGAGCACTTCCCGCACCCTGTGGCTCACGCCGTAGTAAAAGCCGCTTTTGAAAAAGGGCTTCTGCACGAAGAGGAGCATACTGAAGTAAAGTACATAGCTGGCCACGGTATTTGCTCCATGCTTAACAATGAAGAACTGCTCATCGGTAGCCGTCATTATCTCGAAGAAGACGAAGGAATTGACTGCTCTTTTGCACAGCCTGAAATTGATCGAATCGCTTCACAAGGTCATACCGTTCTTTATCTTTCGAGAGGTAAAAAATTAATTGGCCTACTAGGCATTGAAGATCCGCTGCGTGAAGAATCTGCCGATGTCATTAAGCAACTTCGGGAACTTGGCATTAAGAATATATGCATGATCACTGGCGATGGCCCACGTACTGCAGCTAATGTCGCAGGGCGCCTAGGTATCACGGAATTCTATGATCAGGTACTTCCTACAGGCAAAGCGGAAATCATTCAGCGAATGACTGCCGAAGGACGCAAAGTCATGATGATCGGAGATGGTATTAACGACTCTCCAGCACTCTCGGCAGCCAGTGTGGGAGTAACTGTCACGGGTGGTGCCGACTTGGCTCGTGAAGTAGCGGATGTAGTTCTGCTGGAATCCGACCTTGGTCATCTTCCAGATGTTATTCGTCTTGGAAGAGAGACAATGGGCAGAATTCACCAGAACTTCCGTTCTTCTGTGGGATTAAATACTGCTTTCCTGGCTGGAGGCCTAATTGGTGTGCTACCTGCGGCAGTAGGCGCAGTCCTGCATAATGCCACAACTGTTGGAATTACTTTAAACGCAGCTCGCTCGAAGCTAGGGCATACTGCATTCATTGAAGATATTCAGGTTATTGATGACTTCGTTCGCCAACAAGATTTAGAAGAAGAGGAGGCTATTTACAATGTTTAGCCTAAAAGCCATCATTCTTAGCCAAACCAAGGGTCGCATCAGGCTCGCTTGCCCACAGTTTCATACTGCCCATGTGGACAGTTGGACTAAGCATTTACTGGAGGTTCCAGGTGTGCTTTCGGCAAGCATCAATAAAAAAGCCGGTACTATGCTTGTGACCTACGATCCTAAGAAAATCGACTATCCGGTTTTCAATATGGTTTTTAACCATCAGGTCGATAAGCAAATCAAACGAGATGTTGATGCCTACGAGCACTTTACTTATACGCCGCCTCAGAAAGAGCCCATGACCGATGTTCAAAAGAAACGGAAAATACAGAGGAAACTACGCCGTTTCGAAAATCGGAACATGGTTGTCAGTGGAATTACGCTTCTCGCTGGAATTGCGACTAAGAATTGGTATCTCCATGCCTTTGGCGGATGGTGGTTTACAGCAGCTGCTTTAGCGCATTCCTGGCGTTACCGCAAGACCATTTGGCGTTAGTTATCCTTCATTTCTAATTTCTAACCCAATTGACTAAAGAAAAAATTAGGAAGGTTACGATTTTTCGCCGCCTTCCTATTTCTTATAGTGGAGTTTATAAAGACTAGCCTGATTATCAATTCCACTTTGGGCTAGTTAAACTTTTATTCATCAAGCAAAATCAAATTTCTTTCGCTTAATTAACTAGAAAAGTCGCCAAAACCAATCTTCGTCTTTACCTTACCCTTCCCATTAATCAAAAAGTTTATATCCGATTGGTCTTTCTTTACAGGGCGTGCCATCGGTAAGCCAAATCACTTTTTCTGCCGTATCGACTACCATCGAAAATAGAGTAGAGCGTCTTTGATAGGCTGGTAAGTCAATTTCGTCGTGACGGCATATTCCATCTGGAAATCCAGCATGATTACTAAGGATTCTGAAAAGATTGCGTTTCCTCAGTACTCCAGTTTCCAGCTTAGTCAAGCGCCTAGCCCAGTCGAGACGGGTGTAGGTAGAACTTATAATGACTCTACTAATTTCCGGGTCGGCCAGCATAATTGGCGATAGCCAATGATTGGTATGACACAGTGGGTTTCCATCGGAAAGCAATACATCCATATTATTTGGCGCATATTCGAGCATTACTAAAGTTCCATCGGCAGTTGCTAGTCCAACACAAGCGGCGCTTGCTCTAGGAACATTAGAAATATAGTCAATTGCCTTAGGAACAGTCGTCTGCGATAGAGCCATCCTCAATATAAATTGAAGAGGTATACCATCCGATCTTGTCTTTTTGATAGCAAGAGCGTTTTGCGTCAAAGCGAGACTTTTATTATTCAGTCCCTTACCGCCGACTAGCCCAGCCTCCGTTACTACCAACTGCTTCGGCAACGGTTCTTGCTCGATTTCTAAAACTATATTTGTCCCTTTGCCTATGGTCCACCAATCCCAGTTCTGTGCTAGATAAGTTTTGCCACTTCCGCTGGCTTCCGGTGGCACGGCAATAGCGGTACAGGCTTCGTCGCTAACCGTGAACATTATTTCGGAACGGCAATTGAGGGTCAAAATCACTGAGTAATCAACGCCGCAACCTTTAGCAATCCCTTCCATTTCCTTGACGAGATCCGGACATTTTTGTTGGACTGCCTCATTGAAAGACATTGCCTTTTTCTTGGCCATCTCCCATGTCAACTGAGCTTCTTTCTCAAACAGAATTTTGTATTCCTCAATGACCATCATTATCTGGTCACGGGCTGAAATTCCGTAGGTGAGACCTCTCTGATAGGGATCTCCTTGTAAATGAATCAAAGGAATTGTCATTTTTTCGCTTCTAAAAAATCTTTGCGAATATTAATACATTTGGCATTTTATCTAAGTTTTAGTTTCTAATTTGCAGATTAACTACCTGATTTGTGTGCTCTTTTGAAAATTTTAAAATGAAACGTAAATTAACCTATGAAAGGCAGAAGTTAAAAGCCGAAAAAGCAAGTTTCTGCCTCTAACTTCTTTATTACCTTCTATTGGCGAAATTCGTGCAATAACACTCAATTACTTAGCAAATCTATATCCAGTAACGTTTGAATTACGGGATTTTCCATACGCTATCCAAAGTATCTTGTTCGTGGCGTCAATTACCATCGAACAAACGGTGGAAGATTTTAAATACATAGGTAGTCCAAAATTTTCCTGGACACATTCGCAATCGGATAAAGAGGCATGTTCAGAAAGAATTTGAAGAATATTTTTCTTCCCCATCTTTCCAGCTTTTTCACTGGCCAATCTCATTGCCCAATCCAGCCGAGTATAGGTTGCCATAATAGGAGAAGCCAAAGTATTAAGGCTTTCAGGAATTGCAGGAGACAGCCAGTGGTTAGTGTGGCAAAGAGGCTCCCCCTTGCTGAGCAGCATTCCCATCACATCAGGACTACTTTCCATTGCCATCATGGTACCTTTTGAGGAAGCCATCGTAAAACAGGCACCTAAGGACTTCGGCAACATAGCTAGACTTTCTATGCAATTTGCGACATTAACCTCTGAGAAAACTTTACGCATGAGAAAGGGGAAGGGAAGGCCAATTGAATTTTTCTTGATGGGCAGTGAATTATGACAAATAGCAAGACCGTGGCTGTTTATGCCACAACCTCCAATAAGTCCAGCTTCAGTAAGTATCAACAGATTAGGATGCGGATCCTGATCGATTTCAAGGACTACCAAGGTTCCTTGAGCTAGAGAACTCCAATTGCAATTTTGGGCTAAATATGTCTTGCCGTTCCCACTAATTTCCGGTGGCACACCAATCGTAGTGCTGGCACAATTTAAATTAGGGTAGAGAATTTCAGCACAACAATTCAAGGTAAGGATATCCACATAATGCATGCCACATCCTTTAGCCACGCCATCGATTTCTTCCACTAAGTCTGGACATTGTTCATGGATCACATTGTTGTAGAGCATGGCCTTTTCTTCTGCGGCCTGCCAAGACAAATTTGCTTCCTTATCAAAAAGGATCTTGTATTCTTCATAAACCAGTCTTATTTGATCTCGGGCTAGCTCCCCGTAGGTGAGTCCTCTCTGAAAAGGATCACCTTTAATATAAATAAGTGGGATAGTCATTTTGCTCCTGTATTTAATTAGTCCTTGTTTTAGGTGGACAAATGCTAAAGGGGAGCGATAGATGGAATTGATAGGGGGTAATTGCTTTTTTATGATTTAGTGTCCTTATCTTCTTACTAGATTTACTTAAACAAGGCTTGATTTCCAAGTAGGACAGAGGAGTACTTCAGAAAAAAGATTTCGACCCAGGGAAGACAAGAACGAAGTAATTATTCAGTTGGAATTCTTGCAGAAGGAACGATTAATTGGATTTGTCACCAATTAGAATCAATAAGAAGCAAAAACTTTCCTTATGTCTTTTATTGAAAGGGCTAGGCACTCAAGCCATCATTTGGAATTGCACTTAGTTTGTGTAGTCAAATTGTCTATATGTACAAAATTTCTAACTGAAACCTTGAAACAACTCACTAAATAGTGCAGAATTACACTTTCACTTGGCGGGGGAGTAGCTCAGTTGGGAGAGCGCCGCGTTCGCAATGCTGAGGTCGAGGGTTCGATCCACTTCTTCTCCACCAGAATCGCTTTTCAACTTCGCCATCTTAATTAAAGACGGATAGAGCGTCTTTGGTT
>JAJPXW010000167.1 GCA_021205255.1 Burkholderiales bacterium | reverse complement strand
GTTTCAGATTTCTGGCGCAAATTTAAGAAGCAGCCAGTAGCGATGGCGGCAGGAAGCTTCGTATTATTCCTGATCGTGGTAGCCGTCTTTGGTCCGGCTTTAGTTCCATTCGATCCAGAAGACTTTTTCGATTACGACCATCTTTTGGAAGGTCCGTCAGCTACTTATTGGTTTGGCGTGGACTCCATGGGACGTGATATTTTTAGCCGCATTGTGGCCGGCACAAGAATTTCCCTAGTCGCTGGGTTTGGATCCGTAGCAATCGGAGCTCTTATCGGTACGATGCTCGGACTTATAGCTGGATATTACGAAGGCTGGTGGGACAGAGTCATTATGAGAATTTCAGACGTGCTTTTTGCATTTCCTGGAATTCTGCTGGCCATCGGCATCGTTGCAATTTTAGGCGGTGGCATGATAAACGTAATTGCTGCTGTGGCTATTTTCTCGATCCCGGCATTTGCCCGATTAGTTAGAGGCAACGTGCTGACCTTGAAGAACTTGACATATGTGGAAGCGGCTAGGAGCCTAGGTGCTAGCGATTTCGTACTGCTAGTTAGACATATTCTTCCAGGCACCATCTCCGTAATCGTGGTTTACCTCTCCATGAGAATTGGCACCTCCATTATTACTGCAGCTTCTCTTTCATTCCTAGGGCTTGGTGCGCAACCTCCAACACCGGAATGGGGCGCCATGCTTAACGAAGCAAGAGCCGATATGGTAACTGCTCCACATACTGTGCTATTTCCAACAATTGCCATCTTCCTTACAGTTCTAGCTTTCAATCTTTTAGGCGATGGCCTAAGAGATGCCCTTGATCCGAAGATGGATTCAGATAAATAATTAGTTTGTCTCTCCTTGAAAACTAACCCGGTCGTAATGGCCGGGTTTGTTTTAACACCTAATAAATAGGGAGGACACGAGTGCCTCAGTTTCAACTAGCTAAATGACACTCGTCGGAACAGTAACTGAGTATGGTAAATCGAGTTTCTTAATAAGGCTTCCCTTTACATAAAGTTCCGAATCAAAATAATCAAACCTCATCACGTAGAGGAATTTCTTATCGACGCTTTGCAGGACATGTCCCATTGGCTCGTCTTCCATGAAGACTTCCGTACCGGGGTCAATATCTTCGGCATCGGTGGTTCCCAAGAACATTCTGCGTTTTACTTTTCCAAGATGCTGTGTCTTGCTGACTACTTCTTGACCGGTATAGCAGCCTTTCTTAAAGGAGATAGCGCCAATCAAATCGAGATTCAATGCTTGTGGCAACCAAGCTAAAGTTTCCTTCTGGTCGATTAAGGCAACACCTTGGTCAATTAAATATTTTTCCATTTGGTTTGAAGTCTTCGGACCTAATTCCATATTTGGTGGAATTGGACCGACGGCTACAAAGCGAGCTCTTAACTTATCGTTATCAGCGGGTGCCAAGCGGACGCAAACAGTACCGTGGCCCTGCCAAACTTCAAATGGATTCAATGGCAAAGCCGGGCATTTGGCTTTTGCCACTGCATCTTCTTCACCCTCAATAAAAGTAATCGGGCCTTCTTCCATAGCGACAATGACTTTGCTTCTTAAAACAAACTCTTGAAGCCTGTCGACCTCTTTTTGCGCAAGGGTAGCTCTAACAAGCAAACCATAGCCGTCTGGAATATGGAAAATTAAACCAGTGGAAGCTACTCTTCCTGCATAGTTGCAGCTTGCGAACCACTTAGCTTGGTTTTCGGGCAAGCCGAGCACGTCTTGTGTTAATTGTCCTTGTAGAAACTTGCCGGCGTCTTCGCCAATTACTGTAATCATCCGATAATCTGGCTCGTCGCTAAAAAGCCAAGCATTGGATTCTTGTGTTGACATAAATAGTCTCCTGATAAATTTTCCGAGGAGGGTACAGCATAACTTTATTAAATAGAGGGGGTATTTATCACTTTTGGGCACATTTAACCCGTGCAATCTCCCTCCTAATGCTTTAAAGTGAATAATGTGGAAATTAACTTCCGATGGTGTAGTTGTGCGTAAATACTTGAAGTCGATTATTTATGTCGGCCTAATAGTTGTAGGGATCTTTTTTTTAGCGGGTCTCGGTAGCTTCCTATACCTCTATTGGTATGTGAATGTGCACGAGATAAAAATTGCCGATGGCCAAACGCAAGTTGTAGTTGAAGCTGAGGCTGGGACTACTGCCAGGGATCTGGTTGATCAGGCCATTAAAGCCGGTATGCCTTTAAACCCTGAAATAGCCTCTCGAGCCTTCACTTATTACGGAGCAGATAAGGATATTAAACAAGGCCGATACCGTCTTGAATCTAATTGGACCTTAAAACATTTTATTGATCATATTGCAAGTGGTGATGTACTTAAGGGGCGGTACACGATCGTTGAAGGTACACGCACAAATAACTTTTTAGATCGAATCCAAAGTGACGAGGATTTCAAGAAACAACCAAAGATGTCTCCAGAGGAAGTAATGGAACAGGTAGGGGCTCCTGGCGTTTTTCCAGAAGGCCAATTTGCCGCAGCTACTTACACTTTTAATCAAGGAGCCAAAGTTCTTTCTACATTACAACAAGCCTACCACGAACAACAGAAAAGACTAGAGCGTGCATGGAAAAACCGTGATCCTGATATTGCAGTTAAAAATAGCTACGAATTATTAATCCTGGCCAGCATCATTGAAAAAGAAACCGGAAACAAGGACGACCGCGAGTTAATTTCAAGCGTCTTCAATAATCGGCTAAAAAAGGGCATGCTTTTACAAACAGACCCAACCGTAATCTATGGCATAGAAAACTTCCAAGGCAAAATTCTCAAGTCCCACTTAAAGACAGATCATCCCTATAACACCTATCTCCATGCCGGCCTACCACCGACTCCAATTGCCATCCCTGGAGAGGCAGCTATCGAAGCTGCCGCCCACCCAGCTAAAACGGACTATCTATATTTTGTCGCCATGGCCGACGGAAGTGGCAAGTCTCACTTTTCAACTACGTTGAAAGAACATAATGAAGCTGTCCGCAAATACCTCAGGAGCCAGGGCAAGTGAAGCAAAGAGGGAAGTTCATCACTTTGGAAGGGGTAGACGGAGCAGGTAAAAGCACTCAATTTCAAGTCATTGCGGACACTCTACAACAACGTGGAGTGTCCTTTGTCACGACAAGAGAGCCCGGTGGCACGCCGACGGCTGAAAGTATCCGTGAAATTTTGCTCCATCAGCCTATGTCGGCTAAAAGCGAATTGCTGATGATGTTTGCAGCCCGTGAAGAAAATCTCCAAAACATCGTAAGACCCGCTCTTAAAGAAGGAAAATGGGTTTTATGCGATCGTTTTACAGACGCTTCCTACGCATACCAGGCTGCTGGCAGAATGTTGCCGAAAGAGTGGGTTGATATGCTTGCCGACTTTGTCCATCCAGATTTAAAACCGGATTTGACAGTACTTTTCGATATTCCAACGGACGAAGCACTAAAAAGGCTTTCTGAAGACAGAGACAGGTTCGAGTCCGAAGATCGTCTATTTCGTGAAAGAGTGCGGCTTGGCTACCTGGAACTTGCAAAGCAAGAACCCGAAAGGTTTTTAGTTATTGACGCCACAAGACCAAAAGAAAAAATTAGTAAAGAACTCAGGGAAATGTTTCAGACATGGGGTTGACCACAGAATATCCTTGGCTAGCCAAACCATTAGACACGCTAAATAGGCTTAAAGCCAAGCAATCCGGATCTATTTTGATCAGCGGATGCAGAGGGGCTGGGCTTTTTGAGCTTGCAGAAGCATTTGCAGAATCTTTGCTATGCAAAAACCCGGTTAATGGAGAAGCCTGCGGCAAATGCAGTGAATGCACTTTGAATAAGGCAGGTAGCCATCCAGATTTAAAGTTAGTTCTTTCGGAAGCCGAACAAGCAATACATCCGGAACCTTGGGCCGAACCGGTTAAAGCAACGGCAAAGAAATCTTTGACTCGAAATATTGTCATTGAGCAAATCCGAGACATAACGGATTATCTTTCTACTGGATCAATCCGAGGAGGCAAAAAGGTTGTTGTCGTCTATCCGGCGAACATGATGCAGGAGACCCAAAGCTCAGCTTTGCTTAAAACCTTGGAGGAGCCACCACCTGATTCTGTACTAATTCTAGTGACGGAAAATTTAGAAGCTTTACTTCCTACTATCCGTTCCCGCTGTCAAATCATTAATGTGCCTTCTCCTTCTGCCGAACAGGGCATTGCATATTTAAAAGGCAAGGGCATTGCAAACCCGGAAGAGACTCTAGCGAGGCTAGGGGGATTGCCGCTCCTTTATTTTGAAGAGGACGATAAGCTATTACTCGGAGAGGACTTGGAAAATACCTTACTAAATTTCCTTTCCAAAGGAGCCATGGCAAGTTCAGCCGACGTAGTTGCAATAACTAACAGCATTTTACCGACTTTACCGTTAGCTATATTCCTTCAACGTTGGGTAAACGATCTGGTCTTGGCCGCAAATAAACTGCCTCCTCGATATTTTCTAAGGGCGAAAGGAGCTTCGGCAAGAATAGGTAAGTCTGTCGATGTAAAAAAGCTGATGAATTATTTAGACGAAATCCGCAGGGTCAAGCAGACTACTTTTATTGCGTTAAATCCGACGCTCATTGCCCAGGATCTTCTCTTCCACTACATCCAAGCCTGTAAAACATAAAGAGATCGTAAAGGTAGAAGAATTGGAGAAGTGAAAATATAAAAGTATCTTATAAGTGCGCTGTCTTGTAAGGAGATAGCGCACTTGTTGTAATAGTTTCGTATTTAAATGGGAGCGAAGTTACCCATCGCTTCGACAATCTCGCTTTCCTCTGGTCTGAGGTAACGAGTAGTCGTTGCAACTGAGGCATGTCCAAGAGCGACTTGCACCATATTGACTGACATGGATTCGAGACTTCTTACCGCAAAGGTATGTCTGAGCCAGTGCGTGGAACTTGCCTTTAGTTTGGCTGCATCGAACGGACGCTCGCCCTGAATAGAAAGAGCTACCTGATTCAAAAAATCGGAAAGTATGAGATAGAGTCCAGAGCGGGATAAGTGCCAACCACTTTCCTTACTAATGCGCAAGGCAGCCAAAATTGGGACTTGGCTGTTGGGTACCTGGCCGATTGGCAACTCGTTTCTCATTTTCAAATAGTCGTTGATAATCTGGATTTGCGCATCCGATATTGGCAAACGTCTTTCCTTATCGCCTTTACCAACGATAGAAATCATCGTAGCTTCTTTATTGCCAACTAAGCGTCTCTCTATCCAACCGCATCTAGCGTTGAGCATTTCAACGCATCGCATGCCAAGGCCTTTACCGAGAACAAAAATAACTTTAAGTCTGGCTTTCTTGATTCCATCAGGTTGCTGTTTAAGATAATTAAGAATCTCTGCCCACTGTTCTTTAGTTAGAGACCTATCGGCAAACTCATGAGGCTTTCCTTCCCCTGGTAATAAGCGCACTTTTGCCGAGACCATATCGAAAGGGTTAGTGGCAAGGTAGCCAGTTTTATGCAGAAATGAGAAAAGCAATCTTACGGCCGTCAAAGCAGTATGACGGCTTGAATAGCCTAAAGCACTATTAAACGGACGCCAATTAGAAGAGTCTCGCGATACGTTCTTCGGTCCAATCCAAGTGCTCTGAGGGTTCTTCCACTGGCTATTCCATTCCTCGTCGCTGACTCTGCCGAGCATTTCCAACCATCTTGGATAGTCGGCGCATTCATCGAGATCGAGAGACGACAATGGTTTCTGCTTTTCAAGAATTGCCCAAAGAAGAAACCTTTCAGCCTCCTTTTTATAGGAAGAACGGGTATTGTTATTTGTCGCTTTTGCCTTTAGCCAAGCTTCAATAGCCTGCAAATCGTTTTTAGCGGTTAGGGAAGCCGGTTCAGTCCTGTTTCTGTTAGAACCCTCAGATCCATCGTAGTACTTGGATACCACTATCCTTTCCATCGGACTTGCGCCTGAATTGACGGAGTGAGGATAAAGATCATAGGAAGCAATTCGTTTATGTCTGGTTTCGGGGTTGACGACATCATCGAAATTAGCAATAGCTACATCTTCGTAGTCTATGTCTTTTCTTGCAGGTCTCAGCAAGGAGCCCCTGCGTTTCAGATTAGCAGGAAGATCAACGTCTCCAAGCAGGTGCTCATGGTCGCAAAGCCATTTAGTAACGCCATTTCCAAAGAAATCGCTTAAGCCAACGACGTGCCACCACCTTTCCCCATTGGTGTAGATAAGATCAAGAAGGTCGTCTAGGCAACGAATATCCTTAGCCAATAGAACCTTGGCAACTTCTTCACGCAGATACTCGGCCAACGGCGCTTCAAAGTCGAAAGAGGTCATAC
>JAJPXW010000060.1 GCA_021205255.1 Burkholderiales bacterium | reverse complement strand
CTCCATAAGTAATCAAAGGTGAAATGAAGCTAACTAAAGCTCTAAGCTTTTAACTTTGTCTACTCGTGGTTATTGGGTAACTAGCAAAGCAGTTGGATGCTATCACCTCAATTCACATTGCTAGCACTTGAAAAAGTTTTGCCAGCGCCTTGATAGTTTTTGCTAACACCTAGATAGTTTTTACTAACGCTTTTGTAGCCTTTATCTCCCCTACACAATTTTTTTGCTAGCACTTGAAAAAGTTTTGCTAGCACTCTTGCTAGTACTTAAACTTCGATACAAGGTGATACTTGGCGATTGATCCAGATACTTAGAATCAAATAATTGATTGAAAAATAACGGTTCAGTGGGTGATAGAAATGGAGAAAAAAGGGTTTTGGTGCCCGGGGAGAGATTTGAACTCTCACGCTTTTAAGGGCGACGGATTTTGAGTCCGTTGTGTCTACCGTTCCACCACCCGGGCATCCCTTCTAAACATAGAAGACAGTTTCCAATTTTACTGGATCTGGTGCCGGAAAGGGGACTTGAACCTCCGACCTTCGCATTACGAATGCGCTGCTCTACCAACTGAGCTATTCCGGCAGGGAAAAGCGATTATACGTTATCTCATTGCCTACTCAAAATTTTTTTGGAAATTTTTTGATTTTTACAACAAGGTGATAGTCAAAAGAAAACCCCCTGTGAAATACCTTCCCCATAAACCCTTGAGAGAGGAAAAAAACCTATGATTTCAAGCTCTTCAAGCTATCCCCTAGGTTTGCAAAAAGTATGTATTTGTTTCTGACTTTGGCTTTCATAAGTTAAAAATTGTGTTTGTAATATCATTGTGTAAAAACTTCTAAGAACGAAATGGCTGATTCCTTACCCCCTTTGTTACTTTTTCTCTCGGATGAAACCGAGACAGACGCTTTGGGAGCAAAGCTTGCCGAAGCTATTCTGGAAAAAAAGGACTCAGTCAAGACAAACGGACTGAACATCAGAATGAATGGCGATTTGGGAGCTGGGAAAACAGCTCTGACAAGAGCCCTTCTGCGAAATTTAGGCTACGGAAGAAGAGTCAAAAGCCCTACTTTCACTTTGCTTGAAACCTATCCCTTTAAGGACTTTCAGGTAAATCACTTTGACTTCTACCGTTTTGAATCTCCAGAGGAATTTGACGATTCAGGCTTTAGGGAATTTTTTGGGCCACGCAATGTGGCAATCACGGAATGGACTCATAAAGGAGAACCTTTTGTTCCTGAGGCCGATCTTGAAATATTCCTGGAAATTAAAGATGACGGCCGTTCAGTTGCTATTACGTCTAGAAGTCTGTTGGGAGAAGAACTAAAAAATAGGTTGGCACAATGAAAGAGCTAGCAACTAGACGTGAATTTATATCAGGGGCAGCTGGAATACTTTTACTTTCTTTTGTCCCCTGGACTAAAGCTTGGGGTGCACAAGTCGTAGAAGTCCGTATGTGGCCTTCTCCAGAATACACTCGACTTACCCTTGAGCACGATGTGCCTATGAAGTTCAGGTACTTCATGCTTAGAGTCCAACGTCCTCTTAGGATGGCTGTGGACGTGGAAGGTTTGCTATTAACGGAATCCTTAAAAAAGATTGTCAATAAAGTAAATCCTCAAGATCCATATGTGCAATCCATCAATGTCGCACAGAACAATCCAAAAACCGTCCGGATCACCATTACTTTTAAGACAGATGTTGATCCGCAGGTATTTTCTTTAAAGCCGTTCGGAAACTATAAATACAGACTGGTCTTTGATATCTATCCAGCTGAGCAGAAAGACCCCCTCATGGCAATCATTCAGAAGGAGGAAAGCGAGCCGGATGCAATTGGGCGCCTTTTGGCTGAAGTGGCGGAAGGTCAAAAGCGTATGGAAGAAAATAGACAGGAAGCTGAAAATGATTCAATAGGAGATCTGATTGCGGGAATTACTTCCGGCAACTTAGCTCCTATGAAGCCTGAGCCAGCTCCAAAAGCTACGACGCCAGCAAAACCTGCGCCTGCTAAGCCCAAGAGTCCTCCTACTATTGCGAAAGCTCCCGCTCCTGTTGCTCCACCTGTTCAAAAGAATACTCCTGAGAAAACCTCGCCCAAGAGAGGAAGGGTGCTGGTTATTGCAGTCGATCCAGGTCATGGAGGAGAGGATCCTGGTGCAATTGGCAAAACCCATAAAACTAGAGAAAAAGACGTGGTTTTGGCAATTGCCCGAATCCTTGTACGCGAGTTAAATAATGTCAGCGGATTTAAAGCTGTACTAACCCGAGATGGCGACTACTTCGTGCCTTTGCAAAGAAGAGTGCAAAAAGCTAGAGCAGCTAAAGCTGATTTCTTTGTATCCGTGCATGCGGACGCCTGGATAAAATCCACGGCCAAAGGCTCGTCTATCTTTGCACTTAACTCTAAAGGGCAAGTCTCTAGCTCAAACAGATGGCTAGCTAATAATCAGAACAATGCCGACTTAATTGGTGGGGTAAACGTTTCCAGCCACGATAAGCAAGTAGCTAAGATTCTGCTTGATATGTCCTTTACTGCGCAGATCTCGGATAGTTTGAGCTACGGAAGAAAACTTCTTTCGGAGATGCAGAAGATTAATAAATTACATAAGAACAATGTGGAGCAAGCCAACTTTGCTGTCCTTAAAGCCCCGGATATTCCTTCTGTGCTGGTAGAAACCGCTTTCCTTTCAAATCCAGAAGAAGAAAAGAAGCTAAGGACCGCAGCTTTCCAAAAGAAGATGGCCTGTGCTATTGGAACTGGCATACTACGTTGCTTTGGGCGTACAACCACTCTGAAATAGCGTCTAGGAATGCTTCTTACAGGAGTTGAGAGCAAACCATCGTTAAAAAGCTGGCCTAGACAAGTAAGTAGTCAGGCCAGCTAACAAAAGAGCCAGGTCCTTGAACCTGGCTTCGTAATTTATGAATCCGCTCACGCCTGAAGCATCAAGCGTCAAGTAATTGGAGTGGGCGACGTTTGCAGCCGGTCTTCTAGCTTGATGTAAAGGACGAAAGCTTCTAGAACAGGTTTAGTCAAGTTAGCCGAAGGGTGCTCCATAGCTCGTTGAGCAAAGAGAAGAGCAAAATTCTTGACGTGCGTCTTAAAAAACTTCTTCAACTCTTCATTGCTGTCTGGCAATTCGCCTAGAAGTTTGGCCATGAAGGCAAGTTCGACCGAGAGATGGTCAGCTTGCCATTCAAGACCTTCTTTCATGGAAAATCCATGGTCAGCATAGAACTTGGTTGCACGGCGATTTGCGTCCTGGCAAACAAGTTGTTCTTCGTTCCACCAGGACGATTCAAGTAGTGGAATAGTGGAATTCCCAATTCCGTAGAACATCTTGGCGAACTCGGCTTCCAAGGCGTTCCCTAGTTCCAGGTCAGGAACTTTGCGAATGGTCAACGCACTTTCTTCAACTCCAGTTATGGATGCAAGGATCCATATGATTGAGGAAATACGAGTCCATTTCGCTCCAAGTTCTGCAGTTCTACCGTTTCCAAAGAAATCTGAAAAGAACATACTTACTTCTGCTCGCAGAAGTCCTGTTTCATGATCAGTTCTAAGATCAACCGGCTCGTCTATTGGGATTTCCATATAAATGCAACCGTTCTAGCTCATCTTTGTGGTTAAAGACGCTATATCTGCATGAGAGCAGACGTAACGTACCTTTGGATGCGTTCCTGCTTTTTCGTTAAGCGCTACGCTCTTTTCCACTAACGGCTTTTGCTCATCAGTAAGGTTGGCGTAGTTCACGAACACTAAAGCCTTTGTTGGGCAGACTTCAACGCATTTTGGAGGCAGTCCTTGAACTGTTCTATGGTTGCAAAGCGTGCATCTTTGTGCGCGACCCTGTGGAATCTTCTGCCACGGCTGAAGTTCCGGTTCGTAAAGCATAGGCTTATCCCAGTAGCTAGTCCTGCCAGTCGTATTGAACTTAGGAGCTCCGTACGGGCATACTTGATAGCAAGTCTGGCAACCAATGCAGTTATCGCCAACTAGTACTTCTCCATTGTCGCCTTTATAGATAGCGTGAACTGGACAAGCTGGAAGACATGCTGGGTCTTCGCAGTGCTGGCAACTCATGCGGTAGTAATTAATGATTTGCTCTTCAAGATTTTCAGTGCGGTGGATTTGATTCCACTGGATTCCTGGGGCAACCTTATTCTCTTCTTTGCAGGCCACAAAGCAGGAATGACATCCGATGCACTTGTCGACGTTGACAATCAATCCGAATTTATTCATGGTTAGGCCTCCTTAGTATCCTTAGTAATTTCCACTGTGGTTTCAAAATACGGCGGATAACCTGAGAGTTTGTCGAACTCCCGAGGAATTAAGCACTGAGAGTTTTGATCGCCGGCCCATCCATAATGCATGCCAGCTGTGCCTTTAGGCACAATGATCGATACTCTTGCTTTTGCCTTGCACTCACCATACTGGTTCTTGACCTTGATATGGTCGCCTTCCTTAATACCTCTGGGCGCTGCGTCTTCTGGATTGATGTCGACTGTCGACATAGGTTCAATTTCCAGCAGAATCGGGCTGTCGCTTCTAGTCTTTGAGTGAGTAATGTATGGAATTCTGACGCCGTTAATTAACTTGATTGGATATTCAGCTGTAGGCTGCCAAGGCTCCATATATTCTGGATAGGTTCCAAGATTGTGCATCTTAGTGATTTCGGACACGAGTTCAATCTTACCTGTTGGAGTGTTGAACCCAGGCTTTCCATCATCTCTAAGAAGACCTTTTTCATATTTGAAAGGTTCTTGCTTCTGGCATTCGACTACAGTAAGTTCAGGCAAGTTCTTTTGCGCTTCTTCGTAAGTTGTGCCCCAGGTCTTAAGCATTGAATCGCAAGCCTTTAGCACATCGCCACCAAAGAAATGGTCTGGCGTATCGAGCAGGCATCCTAGCTGCAGAGCAATCCACCAGTCTTCCTTAGCTTCTCCAAGCGGTTTAACTGGTTTTCTGACGCCGACTTTATTACCGTAGTTGCCGAACGGAGCATAACGCTCATAGTTCATTGCTGCTGGAAGAAGAATATCTACTTCATTATGCGTAATTGGACGATAGAAATAGTCCGTAGCAAAAGCAAAGTCCAAGTCGCGTATTGCGGCGGCATAAGTCTTGGGCTGTGGCCAAATCATGACGTTGAAGCCAAAGGCGGCAAGTGCTTTGATTTTGCCGTCCTTAACTAATTCCGGCAATTTGTTTGGATTGAACATGACTTCCATGTGGTTCCAAACAGGAACAAAGTCTTTATCGAGACGGTTTGGTTTTTCTTTTTCCCACCAATCGTAGTCAACGAAGTCCTTAGTTAAACCATTGTCATGGACGATGTAGCCTTTTGGTCCAACTTCAAACAAAGCTCCACCCGGACAATCGATGTAGCCCAGAATAGCTGGGATGGCTAATAATGCTCTAGCGTTGTTAACTCCGTTTCTAGTATGAGAAAGAGACTGTGAAGTCATGGAGTAGTTACCTGGGCCTTCTGCATAAAGGCGAGCAGCCTTTACTATTAGGTCAGCAGGAACGCCAGTTAATTCTTCTGTGCGTTCTGGAGTGAACTGTTTGCAATACTCTCTCCATTCATCAACGCCATGCACCCACTTGTCGCAGAATTCCTTGTTGTAAAGTCCTTCTTCAAAAAGAACCCGGCAGATACCTGCACCTAGTGCGGCATCGGTGCCTTGACGTGGCATGAGGTGAATGGTTGAAAGTTCAGCTGTCTTAGTTCTTCTAGAGTCAATAGTAATAATGTTGGCGCCACGGGCTTTTGCTCCATTGAGCATGTTCCACCAGCCATGTGGCTTGGACCAAGCACCGTTGGAAGCCATAATGAGGTATGACTTAGTTCCAGGAGGGCAACCACCACCTGCGTTTTCGCTTCCGAGAACCAGTTCTTCAGCAAGTAATGTTCCTTTGCGGCAAGCGATGGAGGATTCAGTTGAGTAATGGTGCGAACCGAAGTAGCGAGCTAGGCGCATTACGCCTGGACGTGGTTCCTTTGGATCTCCGCAGAGGAACAACACGGAATTGGGACCGTATTTCTTACGTGTATCGTCTAAATTTTTAGCAATTGTGCCTAACGCTTCTTCCCAAGAAATTCTTACGAAACCCGGGTCGGCGCTTCCTTTAGGGTTGGTACGCTTCATCGGATAAAGAAGACGATTGGGGTTATAAAGGCGTTGTATGGTGGCTAGACCTTTATTGCAAAGAATATTGGAAGGGTGCTGGGTCCATGGTTCTAGACCAATCACCGCATTGCCCTTTTTAACAAACTTAATGCCGCACATCGGCATGTGATTGCAGTTATCGCAAATCGTGTATCCGTACTCTACAGGTTCTTCCGCTAATGCCTTAACAGGCACAAAGTAGGAAGAAGCAACT
>JAJPXW010000115.1:3959-6397 GCA_021205255.1 Burkholderiales bacterium | reverse complement strand
TTGCGAGTTTTTCTAAGATTGGACCGATATCCGGTTCATCCCAAGAAATATAGCCACGGAAGAAACCTATTAAGTTTCCGGAACCATCGAGAAAATAGTTTGTTGGCACTGTTGAAATTGGCATGGCATTGTCTACGGACAAGTCGGGATCCATCCAGGTCTTAAAGCCCTGAAAACCGTATTTCTTAAAGAAAGGCTTAAGTGTGGATGGGTTTTCATCGACAGCAACGCCCATCAATACCACATCAGTTCCTTCCAATTTTTTCTGTAGGTCGATCAGCATTGGAATTTCACGGATGCAAGGTAGGCACCAAGTAGCCCAAATATTAAGGATGAGCAGTTTGCCATGGTAGTCCGCAAGATTAACCGGCTGCCCATCCAATGTCTTAAGTTCAAACTTAGGAAGTTTCCTTGCAGTCTGAAATTCAACGAAGGGCTCCATAACCATTGGTTTTTTAAGGGGCGTCCCCGTGTCGTAAAGCTTTTCTCCAAGCATTGCCTGGGAGGCAGCAGTTCCTGCCATGGCTAGGCAGAACAAAGCAACCATGAATTTCTTAAGCATTTTTCAGATTTATTCCTTGTTAAAAGTGGGGTTAGTTTAGTTATTTAAAGTCGTTTGACCGCTTTGATTGCCCATAGTGGAAACTCTTTTTTTCGCTTTAAAGACAAACCAAAAGATCCAGACAAAGATAATGAGAATCAAACAAATAGGCACTATCCATAACAATGAAGTAGACACCGAAAGTGCCGGCTGATAGCGAATTTGCTCTCCGTAACGTTCGGCAAAAAACTTCAAAATCTCCGATTTAGTCTTGCCTTGCTCGAGCATTTGGTAAATCCTTGCCTTCAGTTCAGCTGCCGCAGGAGCTTCCGATTCATAAAGCGATTGGTTAGTAGCGCTAGGGTCACGGAGCTCCTTGGATATCTCTATCGATTCCTGCATTAGCCTCGACGGGGCTTGGGCAAAAACCAAACCTGAAGAAATGGCAAAGAAGAGTAAAAGAAAAGCAACTATTATCTTTTTATACATTACGACTCTCCGAACGTTTTCTACGCCACCACGGTAATGCGGCAATGCCAGCTCCTATCATGACTAGTCCACCTAACCATAGCCACGACATAAATGGCTTGACGTTCAGACGGACTAAGTATTCTGTCTCGCTGAGCTTATTGCCCATAGAAACATAGAGATCTCTAAGAATTCCCTGCTCTATTCCGGCATGCGTCATTTCCATGCCGTTACTCTTAAATGTCTGGCGTTGTGGACGAAGTACTGTTAATTCGTTTTCACCATCTTTGTCCAGAACAGAAACCTCACCTTCGTCGGCATAGAAGGATTTGTTATCTACTTTATGGGTTTGCTGGTAGACAAAAACTACATCACTAAGTTCCCTGCCGTTACCTGGACCCATACGCACAAGAGCTTCCTGCTGATATTGGGTGTCGCCAACCACTCCAATAATGCTAATTGCGATTCCTAGGTGAGCGATTAAGGCAAATGCGTTTACATTTGTTTTCTTATGAGCAAACCATATTCCGGCAGACGCCATAATCCAGAAAGAAGCAAATAATCCGGCAGCAGCCATGTAAGGATCTTTAGGATTAGTCAAGTATGGTATGACTACACTTGGAAAAAACGCAATGATAAAAGCAACGCTTTTCCAAAACCAATTTACACTATAAAGCTGGAAGAAGCCAATTAAAATCGCGGCTAGAACTGTCAGTGGACCGAAAACTGAATTGAAGTAGGGAGTTCCTACGGAAATAGTGACGCCATTGATAGTTTCATGGAGCATCGGATAGATCGTACCAAAGAGTACGCAGATGGCAGCCGCTGAAAGCAACATAACTGCTGTTACCGAACCTAGATCTCCGATTTCCAATTGATCAACAGATGCTCCCTTCAAGTACTTGGCCCGGAGGAAATAGATAATGAAGCCAGGAACCAGGATCAATAATCCTGCTGAAAGTAAAAATAGACCTCTATCTGGATCAGCGGCAAAAGCATGAACCGACTGCATCATTCCCGAACGCACAATAAACGTACCGAAAAGACACATTGCAAAAGCCGCTAAACATAGAAAGACCATTGACCTCTGGAGGTGCTCTCGATAACGGGCAAGCAATAAGGCATGCAATTGGGCTGTAACTAACAACCATGGAATAAAGGAAGCATTTTCCACTGGGTCCCAGAACCACCAGCCACCCCAACCGAGTTCCCTATAGGCCCACCAAGATCCTAAAAGATTACCGGCTGTCAAGAAAATCCAAGTGACAATAGTCCAGTTCCGCAGCTGCTCAACTCTAATTTCTGTAAGCTTTCCACTAAGAAGGAACCCGATAGCGGTTCCAAAACAGAAAGTTAATCCTGCATACCCCATAAATAGGATTGGAGGATGGAGGATCATTCCAATATCTTGGAGAACGGGATTTAAGTC